>NZ_JAAGPO010000194.1:0-19293 GCF_017104825.1 Burkholderia sp. Ac-20345
GACGCGGTTGTACACGTTGAACCATTCCGGATGGTGGTTCATTTCCTGCGCCTTGATCGCCACGCGCGTCATGAAGCCGAACGCTTCGTTGAAATCGGCGAAGCGCAGGCTACGCTGGATCGCGTCGGCGGCGCTGCCGAGCGCGGCGGCGTGAGCGGCGGCATCGGCGCCGGGGACGAAGAGCCACGCGCGTCGCAGCGCGGCCAGCGGTCGGTCGGGGTAGCAGGTCACGGTCGGGATCGATGTCGGGGTCGGGGTCGGAAAGGGGGAGCCGCTCACGCGCGCGTTGCCCGCGCGAGCATCGCGTGCAGCAGCACGTCCGCGCCGCGCGCCACATCGGCCGGCAGCGCGTCTTCGGCTTCGTTGTGGCTCAATCCGCCGACGCACGGAATGAACACCATCGCCGTCGAGCAGTGTTTCGCGAGATGGATCGCGTCGTGTCCGGCGCCGCTGATGATCCGCTGGTTCGGATAGTCGAGCAGGTCGACCGCGTGCTGGACGGCGTCGACGCAGGCCGGATCGAACGGCGTCGCCGGGCTGACCCAGTGTTGGCCGATCTCGACCGCTACGCCGCGCCGCGCGGCCACCTTGCCGAACCGGGCGCGCACGGCGGCTTCCATGTCGGCGATCGCCGCGTCGTCCGGATGGCGCAGGTCGACCGTGAACGCGACGTCGCCCGCGATCGTGTTGCGCGACGCATTGCGGATCTGCCATTCGCCGATCGTCGTCAGTCCCAGCGGGAAGTATTCGGCCGCGATCGCCTCGAGTTCGGCCGCCATGTCGGTGGCGGCAAACAGCGCATCTCGCCGGTACTGCATCGGCGTCGTGCCCGCATGGGCGGCCTGCCCCGTGACGCGCACGTCGAGCCAGCGGATCGCCTGGCCGCCCGTGACGACGCCGATCGGCACGCCGTTTTCCTCGAGCACCGGCCCTTGTTCGATATGCGCTTCGAAATAGGCGTCGAACGGGGTGCCGGGCACCGCACGCTCGCCGGCATAGCCGCTCGCGCGGAGCGCATCGGCGACACTTGCGCCCGCCGCATCGCGTGACGCGAGCGCCACGTCGAGCGGCATCACGCCGGTGAACGCGGCGGAGCCGAGCATCGCGGGTGTGAACCTCGCGCCTTCCTCGTTGGTCCACACGACGATCTCGATCGGCCGTTCGGTGTCGATCCCCGCGTCGTTCAGCGTGCGCACGACCTCGAGCGCAGCGAGTACGCCATATACGCCGTCGAAGCGCCCGCCTTCCGGCTGGGTATCGAGGTGGCTGCCGCTCGCGACGGGCGCCGCGTCCGGCCGCCGGCCCGCGCGCCGCGCGAACAGGTTGCCGACGCGGTCGACGGTGAGCGTGAGTCCCGCGTCCCGGCACCACGTCTCGAAGCGCGCGCGTCCGGCCGCGTCTTCGTCGGTCAGCGCGAGGCGGCGCACGCCGCCTTTCGCGGTCGCGCCCACTTGCGCCATGTCCATGAGGCTCTGCCAGAGCCGCTCCGCATTGATCTTCAGCATCGTCAAGGTTCCTGATCGGTCGGCCGCCCAGCGGCCGGTGTTCGTCGTGTCGTCTTTATCGAAAATCAAAAACAATTAGTCCAATTTTTAATCGTTATCCTGAGTATAATTTTCACGAATGATGAAGTCGTGAGACCCGTGATGAGCAAAGATCGCCCCGACACCTACCTGAACGACCGCCTCGACTGGAACCTGCTGCGCACCTTTCTCGCGATCGCACGCGAGAAGAGCGTGAGCCGCGCCGCGATGCGCCTGCACCTCACGCAGCCTGCCGTGAGCCAGGCGCTGCGGCGGCTCGAGGAGCAGCTCGGCCTGCGCCTCGTCGACCGGCACGGGCCGCGCATCGAGGTCACGCAGGCGGGCATCGAGGTGCAGCAGATCGCCGAGGACATCTACGGCACGATCTCGCGGCTGTCGCTTGCCGACGTCGATCGCGATCACGACATTTCGGGCACCGTGCGCATCGGGATCGTCAGCGGCATCGACTTCCCGGCGTACGACGATTTCCTCGCCGAGTTTCATCGGACTTATCCGCGCATCGAATTCGAAAGCCAGGTGATGCGCAGCGCCGACGTCGTCAACAGCCTGCAGCAGCGGGCGTTGACGCTCGGGCTGACGCCGCGCCGTGCGCTGCCGAAGCGAATCGACGCCCGCGTGTTCCTGCGCCAGCACTACGCGCTGTTCTGCGGGCGTCACCATCCACTGTTCGGGCGCGACGGCCTGCGCACGGCCGACCTGGCCGGCCTGCCGTTCGTGTCGTTCACCGGCGACAAGGTCGGCGATCACATGTCGCCGCTGACGATCTTCCGCGACGAGATGGGGTTCACCGGGCGCGTGATCGCGTCGTCGTCGAGCATGGCCGAAGTCAAGCGCTTCATCTTCGCGGGGCTCGGGATCGGCTGCCTGCCCGAGCACATCGTCCGGGACGACATCGCGCACGGACGTTTCCAGCGCTTGCCGCCCGACGAAGGCGTCGCCGATGTCGACATTCACTTCCTGTGGTCGCAGGACCGCAAACTCAATGCGGCCGAGGCGGCGTTCGTCGACGCGCTGAACGCGTTTCTCGACCGTGAGGAAGCGCCGGACGCACCGGCCGCGCCGTGACCCGGGCAGCCGAAGCGCGTGCTCGCGGCTGCCGGCGTTCAGTAGCCGCGCGCGACATCCACCACGTTGCGCAGCGGCTCGCCGTCCAGCAGCCGCTGCACGTTCTGCGCGACCTGCTGGCCGATCGTGTCGGAGCTGGCGACCGACGCCATATGCGGCGTGACGATCAGGTTCGGCGCACGCCATAGCGGATCGTCGGCCGGCAGTGGCTCGACCGGGAACACGTCGACGAGTGCGCCGCCGAGCTGGCCGCGTTCGAGCGCCACGGCAAGATCGGCGACGACGAGGTGCTCGCCGCGTCCGACGTGGATCAGCTTTGCGCCCGGCTTCAGCCGGTCGAACGTTGCCGCATTCAGGATGCCGCGCGTTTCATCGGTGAGCGGCAGCAGGCATACGAGGATGTCGGTACCGGCGAGAAACGCGTGCAGGCCGTCTTCGTGCTCGAACAGGTCGACACCGGGCAGCGCGCGCGGCTGGCGCGCCCAGCCGCGCACCGCGTAACCGCGTTGCTGGAGATCGACGGCAACCCGGCCGCCGATCTCGCCGAGCCCCATGATGCCGACCGTGCATTGCGACGGATGCGCCTGTTCCGGGCGAAACCAGCGTGCCGCCTGCTGGTTGCGCATCGCGAGGTCGAGCCGGCGGTGGAAATGCAGCACGCCCCAGGTGACGAATTCGCTCATGCCGCGTGCATGTTGCGGATCGACGACGCGGCACAGCGGCAGTGCGGGCAGCCCGGGATCGGCGAGGATGTTGTCGACGCCGGCCGCGATGCTGTGGACGAGCCGCAGGTTCGGCATCGCGGCGAGCGCGCCATGAGGCGGATCCCAGCACGCGGCGATTTCCGCGTCGGCGGCGCCCGGTTCGCCGTGCATCACGACGTCGAAGGCCGGCGCCGCGCGCCGGATCGAGTCGACGAGATGCGACATGTCGTAGCTTTTACTGAGGAGTGCGATAGTAGTCATCGGAAGCAGTGGCAGAGGCCGGCCCGGATGGCCGGCGCATGACGAAGGAGTTTCAGCAGCGGTAGTCGGACGCGGGATCGTCGATCAGGCGCAGCGCGGCGCGCCACGCGGTGTCGGCGATGTCGGCCGAATCGTCGCGCGTGAATTGAGCGGCCGTGCGCCGGCAGACGTCGGCCGGCGGCACGATCAGCTTTGCGCCGCCGGCCAGCGCCTGCACTTGCGCCTGGCACGCGCGTTCGAGGAAGTAGATTTCGTGGAACGCCTCGGCGGCGGTGGCGCCGCCCGCGAGCAGGCCGTGGTTGCGCAGGATCATCGCCTTGTGCGTGCCGAGATCGCGCACCAGCCGCTCGCGTTCGGCGAGGTCGAGCGCAATGCCCTCGTAGTCGTGATAGCCGAGCTTCTCGTAGAACTTCAGCGCATGCTGGCTGATCGGTAGCAGGCCGTGTTCCTGTGCCGACACAGCGATGCCCGCGGCGGTATGCGTGTGGATGACGAAGTGCAGGTCGTCCCGGGCGGCATGAACCGCGGAATGGATCGTGAAGCCCGCCGCATTGACGCGGAACCGCGCCGGCTCGCCGGCTGCACGCGCGTCGATCACGTTGCCTTGCGCGTCGATCTTCACGAGATCGGACGCGCGCATCTCGTGGAACAGCACGCCGTAGCGGTTGATCAGGAACGTCGGCGTGTCGCCGGGCAGGCGCGCCGAGATGTGCGTGTCGATCATGTCCGTCATGCGGAAATGCGCGACGAGGCGGTACAGCGCGGCAAGGTCGGTACGAATCGCCCATTCGTCGGGCGGGCAGTCGTGCGCGCCGGCCGGCAGGCGTGCGTCTTCGAAGGATCGCATCGGTGTCTCTCCATGTTCAGGCTGTGATGGCGGGGTAGTGTTCGCCCGCACGGGGCGCCCCGTCAATTTCATTGTGCTAATGCGGATCATTAGCGCGGCGAATGCTCGTGCTGCTCGGTGACGGACAGCACGTCGGATACCGGTTCGCCGGCCCGCAGGCGAGCGAGCAGCGCAGGCTCCGCGCGGTCCGACGCGAGTGCGGCGTCGATGACGGCGGCGAGTGTCGCCGGGTCGGCGAACAGCACGCCGTTGTCGTCGGCCACCACGATCGAGCCCGGCGCGACCGTCACGCCGCCGCACGAGACGGGGATGCCGAATGCGCTGGCGCCGTCGTCGAGGCGCTTGGTCGTCAATGCACTCGTGCCGCGAGCGAAGACGGGCAGGCCGATCTGCCGAAGCTCGTGCCGGTCGGTCGCCACGCCGTCGACGATGATGCCGGCCGCACCCACGCATTGCGCGGCTGTCGCCGTGACGGCGCCGACACACGCATGCGAGTGGTCGCCGTGCATGTCGATCACGAGCACGTCGCCCGTCCCGAGCCGGGACAGTGCGCGATTGACCGCGATCGCATCCGGGCTGCGCAGTTGCAGCGTGACCGCGCGGCCCACCAGCTTCACGCCGGGGACGAGCGCACGCAGCCCCGGATTTGCGAAGCCGGTTTCGAGAAAATGGCCGAGCGTCGGCAGGCTCACGTCGCGCAGTTGCTGCGCGAGCGACGGATCGAGGGGGCGTGTCACCGGATTCACCGTTCGGCTGGCCGGATTCATGCGCGTCCACCGGCCGGTTCGTCACGGTGCGCGTGCGCGGACAGGTCGCGTTTCAGCGTTTCGGTGAGCAGCAGGAGCGCGAGCGCGGATACCAGTGCGGACGCAACCATGTACCACGCGACCGACGAGCCGCGCCCGGTCGCGGACAGCAGCGCGGTCGTCACGATCGGCGTCGCCGCGCTGCCGAGCAGGCCCGACAGCATGTAGCTGACCGACAGCCCCGAATAGCGCACTTCGGTGCCGAACAGTTCGGCGAGGAAGGTCGCGATCGGTCCGTAGTTTGCCGCGAATGCGGTCATCATCAGCAGGTAGCCCGCGAGCGCAAGCGGGAACTCGCGGCTGTCGAGCAGCCAGAACATCGGGAACGCAAACAGCGCCTCGGCGAGAATGCCGCCGAAGATCACGGGTTTGCGGCCGATGCGGTCCGACAAGCGTCCGAACAGCGGCAGCATCACGATGCAGAGCGCGCAGGCGATCAATGCGATCGACAGCATCGCGCCGCGCGAGTAGCCGAGCGTCTGTGTACCGTACGTGAGGCCGAACGCGACCATCAGGTTGAAAGCGGTGCCGGTCGACATCGTCGCGACGCCGCCGAGCACGACCTGCTTGCCGTAACGGCCCAGCACCGCGGCGATCGGCAGCTTCACCTGCGCGGCGGCTTCCTTGACCTTCGCGAAGGTCGGCGTTTCCGTCGTGTTCAGGCGGATATACAGGCCGACACCGACGAGCAGCGCGCTCGCGAGGAACGGAATGCGCCAGCCCCACGCGAGCAGTGCTGCAGGCGACAACATCGCACTGCTGACGAGAAATGCGAGATTCGCGATCAGCGTGCCGGCGGGGACGCCGACCTGCACCCACGAACCGAACAGGCCGCGCTTGCCGGCGGGTGCATGCTCGACCGCCATCAGTACCGCGCCGCCCCATTCGCCGCCGAGCGCGAGCCCCTGGACGATGCGCAGCGTCAGCAACGACACGGGCGCCCAGATGCCGATCGCACCATAGCTCGGCAGCAGGCCGATCGCGAATGTCGCGCAGCCCATCAGGACCAGCGACACCAGCAGCATCGACTTGCGTCCGAGCCGGTCGCCGAAGTGGCCGAACAGCGCGGCGCCGACGATGCGTGCGAGATACGCGGACGCGAAGGTGCCGAATGCGAGCAGCGTGCCGACGAGCGGCACGAAGCTCGGGAAGAACACCTTGTTGAAGACGAGCGCGGACGCGGTTGCGAACACGAACAGGTCATACCATTCGACCGTCGTGCCGATCACGCTCGCGACGGCGATGCGCTTCAGGTCGTTGGGGGCAGCATGAAGCGCGGGGGATGAGGCGGCGGGACGAACCGTGGCCATGGCTTTCTCCGGGGTGGGGCGGTCAGCGTTGAGATGACGGGCCGCGCGGCGTGCGCGGCAGGTGCGCCTTTATCGGAAGCCAAAAACAATAAGTAAAAGTGCGTTTTCTGATTCTTTGTATTAATGGCGTTGATGATGCATCCGGTGGTTGCCGGCGATGCTCAGTGCGGGCTGGCCACCTCGCCATCCGCACGCACCGCACCCGGCGGCTTGCCCACCACGCGCTTGAACGCGCGGCTGAACGCGGCGAGCGAGCCGTAGCCGAGCCGGTACGCGACGGCCTCGATCGTCTCGTGGTCGCGCGTGATCCATTGCGCCGCGAGTCGCATCCGCAGCTCGGTCAGGTAGCGCACCGGCGTCATCCCGGTCGCCGCGAGAAAGCGTTCGGCGAACACGGAGCGCGACACGCCTGCTTCGGTCGCGAGCTCCGCCACGCTCCAGTTGCGGCCCGGATCGCGATGCAGCGCGACGATCGCGCGGCCGAGCTTCGGCTCGCGCAGCGCCTGCACCCAGCCGGTCGCGTCGCCGCATCCGCACTCGACCCAGCCGCGCACGATGAACGCCGCGACCACATCCGCGAGCCGCGCAAGGATGCCCGCGAAGCCCGCGCGCGCCGAGCACGCTTCGCGCTCCATCGCGTCGAGCATCGGGCGGATTTCCGGGTAGCGCGCGAGCAGCGTGCCGACGTGCATGAACTCCGGCATCGTGCCGACGAGCGGCTGCATGCCGCCGAGATCGAGCTCCATGCACGCGCTGAAGATCAGCGCATCGCCGGCGCCCGGCTCGGTCGTCGCGCAACTGGCGGGCGACGCACCGGCCGACGCCACCGACGCAACCGTATCGCAGATCTTCGCGACCTCGAAGCCGTTGATCTCGCGGCACGGCGCATCGGGGTCCGACACCAGCGCGTGCATGCCGCCGTGCGGCAGCAGGATCGCGTCGCCGGCCTCGAGCCGCATCGTGTCGCCCGACGCGTCGCGCAGCAGCACGGGCCCGCGCCCGACGAAATGGAACTGCGCGCGGCCCGTCACGTGGCCGAAGTTCAGTCCGAACGGCCGCGCGACCTGGATGCGGCGGTACTGGACGCCGCTCAGGCGCATCCCCAGCAGCAGCTCGCTGACGAGGTCGTGCACGTCGGGGATGGGAGGAAGCAGGGGCTCGGACATATCGAGATTCGGACGATCGATCAATAAGAGCGGATTGTATGTCATAGACCGTCCTGCCGTGGTTCCTTACGATACGCCCTCATCAGTATTTTCCCTAACCGACACGGAACCACGCATGAATCCCGGAATCTCCACGGCCGCCTCGACGGCGGCCCCCCGCGAACCGGCCTGGGGCGCGGTATTCGCGATGACGCTCGGCGTCTTCGGGCTCGTCACGGCCGAATTCCTGCCCGCCAGCCTGCTGACGCCGATGGCCGAGAGTCTCGGCGTGACTGAAGGCGTGGCCGGGCAGGCCGTCACGGCCACCGCGACGGTCGCGCTCGTCACGAGCCTGCTGATCTCGGCGCTGACGCGCACGATCGACCGGCGGCGCGTGCTGCTCGTATTCTCGGTGCTGCTCGTCGCATCGAACCTGGCGGTCGCGTTCGCGCCGAACCTGACGCTGCTGCTGATCGGCCGCGTCGTGCTCGGCGTCGCGCTCGGCGGCTTCTGGACGATGGCGACGGCCACCGCGATGCGGCTCGTGCCGACGGCGATGGTGCCGCGTGCGCTGTCGATCATCTTCAGCGGCGTGGCGGTCGCGACGATCGCGTCGGCGCCGATGGGCAGCTACTTCGGGCACCTGATCGGCTGGCGCAACGTGTTCCTGATCGCGGCCGTGCTCGGCGGCATCGCGTTCGTGTCGCAGGTCGTCACGCTGCCGTCGATGCCGCCGAGCGGCACGACGCGGCTGCGCACGCTGATCGACGTGCTGCGCCGGCCGACCGTCGGCCTCGGCATGTTCGCGACGATCCTCGTGTTCACCGGGCATTTCGCGTTCTTCACGTACCTGCGGCCGTTCCTCGAACAGGTTGCCGGTGTCGGCGTGAACGGGCTGTCGGCGATCCTGCTCGGCTACGGCATCGCGAACTTCGTCGGCACGTCGCTCGCGGGCCGCGTGCTCGAACACCGGCTGCGGCCGATGCTGATCGGCATGCCCGCGCTGATGGTCGTGCTCGGCATCGCGCTCGTCGCGCTCGGCCGTGCGCCGATGGTCGACGCGGTGCTCGTCGCGTTGTGGGGGATGGCGTTCGGCGGCGTGCCCGTCGCATGGTCGACGTGGGTCACGCGCACCGTACCCGATGAAGCCGAGAGCGCGGGCGGGCTGATCGTCGCGGCGATCCAGCTCGCAATCGCGACGGGTGCGGCGGCCGGTGGCGTCGTGTTCGACGCGAACGGCGCGGCCGGCGTATTCATCGCCGCGGCCGTCGTGCTGGCCGTTGCGGTCGCAACGATCGTGACCGGCGTGCCGAAGCGCGTCGGCGTGGTGTCCGCGCTCGCGGAATGACTTTGCACTGGCGGGCCGCCCGGCCCGCCGCTCAGCGCGCTGGTGCGTGCGCGTCGAGCAGGCGCCGGTGGCGCGCTTCGGTCGCGTCGTCGGCAGGGAACATGCACTCCATGCGCAGTTCCTGAGCGGCGGCGCTTTGCGGCGTCCCCACCGTCGTGACCAGCGAGAAGTAACGCAGCACGACGCCTTGATGCACGAAGCCGATCGGGATGACCGGCAGCGACGGTGCGTCGGCCGGCGCCGGCGGCGTTTTCCAGTCGCGCGGCGCATCGGGGCTGGCGAGCAGGTCGTCGAGCAGCCGCCGCGTGTCGTCGTCGATCACGCGGCCGACCGATTCGCGATGCACGCGCTGCAGTAGGCTGCGCGACACCGTATCCCAGTCGGCCACGAACGGCCGCATACCATGGGGATCGAACATCAGGCGCAGCAGGTTGCGCGGGCCGTCGCGCGCGGCCATGTCGATGAAGCAGCCGAAAAAGCGTGGTGCCGCGTCGTTGGTCATCAGCACGTTCCAGTGGCGATCCATCACGATCGCCGGAAACGGATCGTGCTGGCGCACGACCCGTTCGAGCGCGCGGATCACACCGTGCATCTCCTGCGCATCCCACGGCGCTTCCGAATACACCGGCGCATACCCGGCCGCGAGCAGCAGCGCGTTGCGCTCGCGCAGCGGCACGTCCAAGGTTTGCGCGAGCGTCAGCAGCGTGTCGCGGCCCGGCACGCTGCGCCCGCTTTCGATGAAGCTGATCTGGCGCTGCGAGATGCCCGCGTCGAGCGACAGGTCGAGCTGGCTCACGCCGCGCACGTCGCGCCAGTAGCGCAGCAACTGGCCCAGTTCGTGCGGCGGCGCGTGCTGATCGCGGCGGCTGGCGTTCATCGTGCCTCCCTGGGCGTTCCGTGAGCGACGCGATCGACTATATCGGACTCATGCGGCGTTCGCATGCCACGCGAATGCGTCGAACGGCGCTTCGAGCGCGGGCCGCGTCACGCTGCCGACGTAGTTCGTGATCGTCGATGCGGCGACCACCGCAATCACCTCCAGCAACTGTTCGGCGCTGAAGCCGGCGTCGAGGAACGACTGCCGGTCGGCATCGGGCAGGCGGCCGCGGGTGTCGATCAGCGTGCGTGCCGTGGTCGACAGTGCGGCCAGTTTCGCGTCGGCGGGCAGGCTGCCATGGCGGATCGCGTCGACGTCGGCGTGGGTCACACCCTGTTTCAGCGCAAGCGCGGTATGGAACGCGACCGGCCATTCGCTCGCGTTCGTGACCGCATTGGTGAGCAGGAGCGTCTGGATTTGCGGCTCGGTGAGGCTGCTCGCGTGCACGCGCTCGAACAGGCCGATGAAGCCGTTGATCAGCACCGGTGACGCGGCCATGGCCGCCGCGATGTTCGGGACGATGCCGAAGGTTTGCTGGAGCTGCTGGAGGACGGGCTTCGATTCGGCCGGTGCCGAGTCGATCGTATGAAGCGGATAGGCGGACATGATGTCTCCGGGGGATGAGCGCCGCCAGAATGGCGGCGCGACACCCGAAGCGTAGGAGTGGCCGTGCCGTGCGCCAATTACATGGGATGTAATCAGTCGATGCGCGCGAGGCCGGCCGCTCCGCGAAGCTGCTAGCTGCCTTGCCTGACCATCTCCGCCAGCGTCTTCATCGCCTGCAGGTACGGATACGGCCCGTGGCTGATGCGGGCCACGCCGTATTCCGCGAAGTCGGCGAGCGTCGGCGTCTCCGTGACGCGCATCACGTTGACCGGCAGCGGCGATGCGGCCGTCAGCGCGCGAATGAGCGCCGGCGAGCGCAGCCCCGGCACGAACAGGCCATCGGCACCGGCCGCGGCATAAGCACGCGCGCGGGCCAGCGTGGCGTCGAGCAGGCGCTCGTCGTGCGTGTCGGCCGGCGCCTTGAAAAACACGTCGGTGCGCGCGTTGATGAAGTAGTCGGCGCCCGCGCGATCCGCGGCCTGCCGTGCTGCCGCGAGACGGGCCGCCGCTGCGTCGACGTCACGCAAGTCGCCCGTCGCCGGGAAGCTGTCTTCGAGGTTGCAGCCGATCGCGCGGGCCTTGATGCTCAGCGCGATCGTTTCGGCCACATCCTCCGGGCGCTCGCCATACCCGCTTTCGAGATCGACGGTGACGGGCAGGTCAGTCGCGCGCGAGATCCGCTCGAGTACTTCCATCATCAGCGCGCGCGGCATCTGCTCGCCGTCGACGAAACCGTTGGCTGCCGCGACCGACCAGCTGCCGGTCGCCAGCGCGACGGCGCCCGCGTCGGCCGCCGTGCGCGCGCTGCCGGCGTCCCACACGTTGAACAGCGCCAGCGGCTGGCCCGCACGGTGAAGCGAACGGAAATACGCGCCCTTCTCGTTGCTGCTCATGCTTGCGTCTCCTTGTGGAAAACCGGATCGGTTGTGGTGCCGAGCGATATTGCCACCGAATCGGGCGCCGCGACGGATTCGTCCGATGACAACTGACAAGGAATGGCAGGAGTCGAGCGACCTGCCGCGCGGAGGTTCAGTCGCGCGCGGCCGGATCGACCGACAGTGCCCGCAACTGGCCGCGCAACTGATCGACTTCTCCCGGCGCGAACGGCTGTTCGATCTCGGCGTGTGTTTGCTGCCATAGTGGAAATGCTTCGGCGAGCAGGTCGTGGCCGGCCGGCGTCAGTTCGAGCAGGCGGCTGCGCCGGTCGTCCGGATCCTGCATGATCGTGACCAGGCCGCGCCGCTCGAGCGGCTTGAGCGCGGCGGTGAGCGTGGTGCGGTCCATCGCGAGCAGCGACGCGACCGACTTCATCGGCGCCGGCTGCGGCCGGTTCAGCGACATCAGCAGCGAAAACTGGCCGTTGGTGAGATCCAGCGGGCGCAGCACATCGTCGAAAATCCGCGCAAGATTGCGCGCCGCGCGCTGCATGTGCAGGCACAGGCAGCAATCGCGCACCATCAGCGTCGTTTCGAAAGGGAGCTTTTCTTTTCGTGCCATGTTGCAATTGTGTTGATATCAACCTATCTTGTCAAGGTCGAGGCGTGGCAGCCCGTCGCGTCCGTCACCGGAGGAGACAGCATGAGTGCTCAACAACAGTTGTATCTCGCGGTTTTTCTCGGAACCAAGGATAGCCCGGCCATGAAGGCCTGGATGGCGCTGCCGGAAGAGGAGCGGCGCACGCGCGAGCGCGACGGCATCGCCGCATGGCATGCGTGGGTCGACCGGCATCGCGACGCGATCGTCGAGATGGGCGGGCCGCTCGGCAAGACCAAGACCATCGATGCGGCCGGCGTCACCGACACGGCGAACGCGATGAGCGGCTTCACTGTCGTACGGGCAGCCTCGCACGACGCGGCGGCTGCGCTGTTCGAGGGCCATCCGCATTTCACGCTGTTTCCGGGCGTGGCGATCGACGTGATGCCGGTGCTCGCGATTCCCGGCGCATGAACGACGGGCGAGGCCAGGCGTCGTGTATCGGCGATGCGCGGTGGCCGGCACGTGGAGATGTTCCCGACATTCTGGATGGAGACTGGCGATGAAGCTTTACGGATTTGCCGGCACCCGCTCGCAACGCGCGCTGTGGGGGCTGAAGGAGCTGGATGCCGATTTCGAGTTCATCTCGGTGAACCTGCTTCAGGGCGAGCACAAGCGGCCCGAATTCCTGCGCCTCAATCCGGCCGGCAAGGTGCCCGTGCTGGTGGATGGCGACCTCGTGATTCCCGAGTCGGCCGCGATCGTGCTGTATCTCGCGGACAAGTACCCGGAGAAGGCGCTGCTGCCGGTCGATCCGGCGCTGCGGGCAGAGGCTTACCGGTGGGTCATGTTCGCTGTGACGGAGCTCGAGCAGCCGCTGTGGCGGATCACGCGGCACTCGTTCATCTATCCGCCGGAGAAGCGCTCGCCGGCCGATATCGAACTGGCGCGCGAGGATTTCAGGACGATGGCCGCGATCCTCGACAAGCACCTCGAAGGGCGCGCGTTCATCGTCGGCGACACGCTGACGGTGGCCGATTGCGTGACGGCTTACCTGATCGACTGGGCCGGCGAGTGCAACCTGATCGAATCGTTCCCGCAGCTGCGCGCGTATCTGGAACGGTTGTATGCGCGGCCGAAGGCGCCGCAGCGGATCGCGGACGCGCGCAAGGCGGCGTGACGAGCGGGGGGCGGTCATGTGCCACATCGGCGTGACCGGCCACTACGTTCGCACGGTCGGCGAACAGCGGTCAGCCACGTTTCATGGTGGTGAAGCGTGCGTCGCGAACGCGGCGCACGCAGGCGCTCACACTACGTCGTCAGGCCCGCCAAGCATGCGACACAGCATCGACAGGTCGCTGAGCGTGAGGTGCGGCGTCGCGGCCTGCTGCTGAACCCGCTCCGCTTCCGGATGCGTATCGCGAACGACCCACGCCGCCTGAAGCCCAGCGTTCAATGCACCGACGATATCGAGGTGATAATCGTCGCCGACATGCAGCAATTCCGCCGGCTGCACATCGAGCGTTTCCGCCGCCGCATGGAAGATCCCGGGCTCCGGCTTCGCAACCCCGAACGCCTGCGCGCTGAGCGTCGCACGAAAGAATTCGCCGCCGCCGGTCAGCCGGAGATCCGCGTTGCCGTTGGTCACCGCGATCAACGGAAACCGCGCGCTCAACCACGCGAGCGCCGGCAACGCATCCTCATAGAATTCGACCCGGTTGCGCGCGGCATAGAAGGCTGCGTACGCACGGTCGGTGAGCGCGACATCTTCGTTTGCCCGCTCCAGCGCAAGCCTGATCGATCCGATTCTCATTGCACGGAAGTCGCCGGCGAGCTCGGGGCACAATCGTTCGTATTCGTCACGCAACTCGCTCAGCGCCTGCTGCGTGGGCAGCACGCTCGCGGTACCGGGCGCATGTTCGATCAGCCACGTGCGAAGCTCTCCTTCGGCCCGTACGACGGACGGCCCGAACGGCCACAGGGTGTCGTCCAGGTCGAACGAGAGAGCGGAAACTTGGGTGAGACGCATAGAGGTTGACGGGGAGTTTCGTTTACCAGGGCCACGGAATGGAGATTCCGGTGCCGTTTTCGAGGGCCTGCCGATACAGGAAGCGTGCGACGGTCAGGTCCTGCAGCGCGAGCCCGGTCATGTCGAAGACGGTGATCTCGTGCGGCGCGCGGTCGACCGTCGCGGTTCCGGCGAGGATGTCACCGATTTCCGTGCGTGGCAAATCCGGCGCCCACTGGCACTCGCCGATGCTGTGCGCCTGATCGTGATCGTCCACGAAAATTCGCGCGCGTTCCAGCACGCCTGCCGGCAACTCGCGCTTGCCGGCGGTATCGGCGCCCACGCAGGTCAGGTGGGTGCCCGGCTGAACGGCATCCGCATCGAACAGCGGGCCGCCGCCGGGCGTTGCCGTGATGACCACGTCGCTATTGGCCACCGCGTCGTTCCGGTCGCGCGCCACGGCGATCGTGCATCGTTCCTGGAAGGCCGATTCGAATACGGGATCGGGTTCGCCGCTGACGTTCACGTACTGCACCGTGCACCGTTGCGGCAGCAACCCGAGCGCGTAGTCGAGCTGGACGCGCGCCTGCACGCCGGTGCCGAACACGCAGATTCGCGTGCTGTCGCGACGTGCGAGCAGATGCAGCCCGAGGCCGCCGGCGGCGCCGGTTCGCGCGGTGGTGATCGCATTGCCGTCCATGATGCACAGCGGTCGGCCGGTGGCCGGATCGAACAGCGCGACGGTGGCCTGATGCGGTTCGCCGCCGAGTGCCCGGTTGCCGGGCCAGAACCCGGCCGCCTTGAAACCGAGCAGATCCTGATTCGCGACATCGCCCGACTTGATGCCGAACACGCCGCCGGTGTGCAGCTTCTCGCGGACCACCGGGAATACGCGTCCGGCCCTTTGACTGTGCAGCACGAAGGCTTCGCGAACCGCCGCCGTCACTTGCGCGGCCTGGAGGGCGGGTGCGACGGCATCGCGGTCGAGAAGCAGGAGTCGGGCGTCTGTCGGCATGTTCAGGCAAGCGCTTTCGGCGCAAGGTGAATCGGAGTGGTTTAAATTTTGTCCAGATTTGGATAAATAGTCAATCAATCGACGTGGCGGCGTGGGCGCACGGTTTTGCTCACCACCCGTAGAAGCGCGGCCACGTCTGCGCGCCGTCGTCTTCGCCGATCGCCTGATACTCGGGATGTTGCGCACCGGTGGCGCACGCGTGATTCGGCAGGATGCGCAGGCGGGTGCCGATCGGAAACCGCTGCGCGATGGCGGAGTCGGGCGAGCCCGCGCACGACACGATCCCGTGCTCCTGGTTGGCGGCGCTCATCAGGTAGTCGCCGAGCACGTCGCCGTGTTCGGTGCAGACCTGCCCGTAGCCGAAATCGCGCGCTTGGCGCTGCGTGCCGCGGTCGCGGCTCATCGCCATCCAGCCTGCGTCGACGATCGCCCAGCCTTTCTCTTCCTGGTGCCCGATGACGGTGGTCAGCACCGACAGTGCGATGTCGGACAGGTCGCACACGCCGATGTTGTGCATCACGAGGTCGAACATCACGTACACGCCGGCGCGCACTTCGGTGACGCCGTCGAGGTGTTCCGCCGCGAGCGCGGTGGGCGTCGAACCGATGCTCACGACCGGGCAGGGCAGCCCGGCGGCCCGGAGGCGCTCCGCCGCCCGCACGGTGCGGCTGCGCTCCTGCTCGGCGATCGCCGCCAGCGCTTCGGGCGTGTCGTATTCGTAGCTGGAGCCCGCGTGCGCCAGCACGCCCCCGAGCACCATTCCGCCGTCGACCAGTGTGCGGCCCACGTCGATCAGCAGGTCGGCGTCGGGTGGAATGCCCGAGCGATGGCCGTCGACGTCAACCTCGATCCACACTTCGAAGCGCTCGCCATGCGCGCGCCCGAATTCGGCGATTGCTTGAGCGGCCGGCAGGCTGTCGGCGACCAGCTTCAGGTCGCAACCCTGTCGGCGCAGCGCAAGTGCCTGGCCCAGCTTCGCGGGCACCATGCCGACCGCGTAGACGATGTCGCGGATACCGTGAGCGAAGAACTGCTCGGCTTCCTTGAGCGTCGACACCGTGATGCCCTGCGCGCCTGCCGCGATCTGGGCATCGACGACGTGCGCGCACTTGGTGGTCTTGACGTGCGGCCGGAACCTGACGCCGAGCGCGTCCAGATGCGCCTGCATGCGGCCGATGTTGTGACGCATGCGGCCGACGTCGATCAGGGCGGCCGGGGTGTTGAGGGTTTGAAGGTCCACGATGCGTTGCCTCGGAGTGTTGCCGATGCGAACACTGTAGAGGCGCCGACGGGCTGCGTGTTTAACGCGCGGCTAATCCGGCATTAAACGCTGTTTAATCGACTGGAGCGAATGGACACGCGGCGCGGCTCATGCATTGCCGCGCCACGGCGGCGGGCTCAGAAACCGCGTCGCGGCTTCGAGGAACACCCGTTGCCGCGCGGAACGGCCGGTGCGCGACGGCAGCAGCGCCGTCACCGGCGCGGGCGGCAGATTCCAGTCGGGCAGCAACCGGACGAGCTTGCCGCTTGCCAGCAGCGGTGCGACGTCCCACTCCGAGCGTTCGACGATCCCGAGCCCGGCCAGCGCCCAATCGGTGATGACGGTGCCGTCGTTGGACGACAGCGCGCCCGTGACGCGGATCACGGTAGACCGTCGCGGCTCGCCTTTGGCATCGCTGCGTGGCGAGAAGCGCCATCGCGGGATGTCCTCGTCGTTCTCGCGCAGGCACAGGCAGTCGTAGCGGGCCAGGTCGGACGGATGGTTCAGCTCCTTGATGCGGCGTGTGTAGGCCGGGCTCGCGCACAGAAAGCGTTCGTTGGGCGCGAGCGGATACCCGATCCACGACGACGACTTGAGGCTGCCGACATGGACGACCACGTCGGCGCCGGACGCGCTGGTCAACGGGCTCTCCGACAGGTGGAGCGATATTTCCAGCTTCGGATGCGCGCGTTGCACGTCGCGCACGATCCGCGCGACGTACTTTCGGCCGAAGCCGAGCGGGGCGACGACGCGCAGCGTGCCCTGTACGTCGCCGTGGTCGCCCGCGATGCTGACCGGCAGCGCCTCCACGCGCTCGAGGATGTCGACGGCTTCCTGGTACAGCCGTTGCCCTTCGTCGGTGAGTGCAATCCCTTTCGGCTGCCGCACGGCGAGCCGTGCGTTCAAGCGCGCTTCCATCCGCTGCAGGCGGATCGTGACCGCGGGCGGCGTGAGATCGAGCAGCCGCGCGGCGGAGGCCAGCGAGCGCGATGTGCCGATTGCGCGTACGAGTCGAAGGTCGTCGAGGTCGAGCATTTCATGTCTCTTAATGCTGGATGTGCCGAGCATTAAACCTCACATCGTGACGCGAATCCATCGATGCGGCTGTGGATCGCGTTGGCCGCGCATCGAATCGAATCGGATCGCATCGCCGCTTCGAATGACACGGTCCACGACGCCACGCACCGTTACCGGTCGAGCCCGAAAATCAGCGACCGGTGCGCGGCAACCCCGGCCATCACACCCGACGCCGACGCGAACGTTGCGTTGCTCATCGGTGTCGACGCGTCGCCGGCTGCGAATACGCCGGCGACGCTCGTCTGCTTCAATGCATCGACGCGCACGACCGGGCCGAGTGGCCCGTCGTCGAATGCACAGCCGAGCTGCTGCGCGAGATCGCTCGCCATTGCCGTGCGCGCGCCGACGAACAGCGCATCGACCGGCACGACCTGCCCGTCGGCGAGCCGCAATGCGTCGATACGCGGTGCATCGCCGAGGATTTCCACGACCGGCGACTGCTCGATGCGCACGCCACGCGCATCGAGCAACGCGGCTTCTTCTTCATTCGCTTCGACCACGCCCTGCGTGAACCACGTCGTCGGGCCCCAGTCCGGAATCAGGATCGCCTGATGCACGGACAGCGGATGCGTGGCGAGCACGCCGAGCCGCTGGCCGCTCACCTCGTACCCATGGCAATACGGACAATGCAGCACGCTGACGCCCCAGCGCTCGGCGAGCCCCGGCAGCGCGGGCAGTTCGTCGCGGATGCCGGTCGCGAGGATCAATCGGTCGGCGCTCGCCCGGCCGCCGTCGGCCAGCGTCACGTGGAAGCGGCCGTCCGCATCGCGCTCGGCCGTGCGCACGTCGCCTGCGAGCCGCTGCACGGTCGGATACGCGGCGAGTTGCGCGGCGGCTTCGTCGACGATCTGCGCGGGCGGCTTGCCGTCCTGCCCGAAAAAGCCGTGCGCGTGTTCGGCAAAGCGGTTGCGCGGCCGGCCGGCGTCGATCACGAGCACGCGGCGGCGCGCCCGCGCCAGCTGCATCGCGGCCGACAGCCCCGCGAAGCTCCCGCCGATCACGATCACTTCATGATGGTCATGCATGCACCCGCTCCTTTCCTGAACCTGCGTGAATGACGAACGTGCTCCGCTGATGGCCAACTCATGAAACACGAGAAGTTGCATGATAGGGCGATGGTATCATTCATGCAACTTCAAAAGTTTCGAGAAAGGGGAGTGCTGCTAGTGAGAACCGACAGCCGCCTGTCGCGCATGCTGCATGCGCTGATCCACATGGACCAGGCCGACGGCCCGATGACGTCCGAAGCGATCGCGACGATGCTGTGCACGAACCCGGTCGTCGTGCGGCGCCTGCTCGGCGGCTTGCGCGACTGCGGCTACGTGCAGTCGGAGAAGGGGCATGGCGGCGGCTGGGTGCTGAGCGTCGCGCTCGACGACATCACGCTGCTCGACGTCTATCGCGCGGTGGGCGAGCCGCCGCTGTTCTCCGATCTCGTCACCGACGACGAGGCCGAATGCCTGGTCGAGCAGGCCGTCAATGCGCACCTGTCGGCCACGCTGAAGGAGGCCGAGACGACGCTGCTCGCCCGCTTCGGCGAAGTCACGCTCGGCATGCTGTCGCGCGATTTCGAAGCGAAGCACCCGAAGCGGCGCAAGCCGCGCTGACGCGCCGCAGCATCGCGGCCGATCGCGCCCGACGCGCGATCCGGCACGGCCGAAAACGCTGCGCCGCGATGTTCTGTCCCCCAACTTCTGCCCGGTTTGCCCGCCACAGGGCAAAATACGGGTTTTCCGCACCCGCGAGGGCGCGACCGAATCACGCGCCGGGCGGCGCCAGTGCGCAATCCGCACGCTGCCGCCGGGCGCCCAGGCAAGATCGCTCGCCATGTCGCGAGCCCACAGGAGTCCAGACCCCATGCCCGAATCCAACCTGTCCTTCTTCGGCCGGCTGTCGCTGGCCGTCGGCACGTTCTTCTCCGTGCTCGGCAACCGCGAATTCGCGGC
>NZ_JAAGPO010000195.1:0-19105 GCF_017104825.1 Burkholderia sp. Ac-20345
TGTCGTCGTCACGCCCGCGCCGCGCGTCGTCTACGTCGCTCCGCCGCCGCCGAAGGTCCTGTACCTCGCGCCGCCGCTGCCGCGCTCCGTGTACGTCGCCCCGCGCGCCGTGTATGTCGCTCACCCGCCGCGCGCCGTCATCTGGGTGCCCGCCCACTGGGCCGGCCGCGTGCGGGTGCCCGCGCACTGGGCATGACCCGGCGCCGCTTCGTTTCGCCCAGTTTCGTTTTCCATCCGTTTCATCAACCACCCGGCCGGCGCAGACCGCTGGCCACGCAAGGAGAAACCCCATGAAGTCCATCAAGAAGATGATTGCCGTCGTCGTTTTGTGTATCGTCTCAGCAGCAGCGTCGGCCCAGCAGGTGCCGCCCGGCGCGGCGAACGGCGGTGCACGCGTCGAACGTGCGCTGATGCAGTTGCAGACCCGCTTCGCCAGCGCGAACACGACGCACGACGGCAAGCTCACCCGCGAGCAGGCCGCCGCGGGCATGCCGATGGTCGCGCAGCATTTCGACGAAATCGATACGCAGCACAACGGCTACGTCACGCTCGAGCAGCTCGCCGGTTTCATGCGCCAGCGCATGGCGGCCCGTTGAACCCGCACGAGAATCCGGCCGCGCACGCACCGGGAGGCAAGCGATGGAACAGTCCTGCAGGATCGTCGTGCTCGACGATGAAGCCGAGTTGCGCAACATGCTGCAGCGCTTCCTGACCGGCCACGGCTTCCAGGTCCGCGCGGTCGCCGACGGCAAGCGGCTCGACCGCCTGCTGCAGCGCGAACCGTACGACCTGCTGGTGCTCGACCTGATGATGGAGCCCGAGGACGGCCTGAGCGTGTGCCGTCGCCTGCGCGCCGAAGGCCAGACGCTGCCGATCCTGATGCTCACCGCGAAAGGCGACGCCGCGGACAAGGTCGTCGGCCTCGAGACGGGCGCCGACGACTACCTGGCGAAGCCGTTTCTCCCCGACGAACTCGTGGCCCGCGTCCGCGCGCTGCTGCGACGGCAGAAGATGGCGGCCGGCGAACCGACGGTCACGTCGCAACAGTTGCGTTTCGGTGCATTCACGTTCGACGTCGGCCAGCAGACGCTGATGCGCGACGGCACGCCGGTCGAAATCCATTCGGCGCAGATGCTGCTGTTGCACGCGCTCGGCTCGTCGCCGAACCGCGCGGTGAGCCGCGAGAACCTGCTCGCCCGCGCACGCGGACGCGACCACGCCGCACTCGACCGCAGCGTCGACGTGCAGATCCTGCGGCTGCGCCAGATCGTCGAGGACGATCCCGGCAAGCCGCGCTTCATCAAGACCGTCTGGGGCATCGGCTACATGCTGGTGGCCGGCATCGAACCGTGATGCGCATCCCGCTGCCGCGCTCGCTGCTCGCGCGCAACATCGCGCTGCTGGTGGCGCTCGTCGCGCTGTCGCTCGCCTGTTCGCTCACCGTGCTGCTGCACTACGTGCAGCGCCCGCGCATCGAGCGGGCCTCGATCATCTTTTCCGACTACGTGCAATTGCTCGACCGTACGCTGGCCGGCATGCCGCCCGATGCGAGCCGCGCGGTCATCGCGCAGTTTGGCGGCCAGGCCGCGCCGCCACCCGCCGTGTCGCCGCATGCACCGACCTTGGCGGCCTTCTTCCGCACCTGGCAACGCGACGTATTCGTGCAGGCGCTCGAACGCCATCTGCCGCCGGACCTTCCGGCGCGCTGGCAATCAGGCGACGACGAGCGCCTGTGGATCCGCCTGCATGCGGCCGGCTCGCCTGTCTGGGTGCCGCTGCCGATGGCCGCCGACGCACAGGCGAGCGGCATCACGACGGCGCTCGTGCTGTCGGTCGGGCTGGCACTGCTCGCGGCGCTGACCGGCTACCTGATCCAGCTCCACCTGAACCGGCCGCTCGACGCACTGGCGCGCGCGGCGCAGCGCGTCAGCGCGGGCGAGCGCCCGCCGCCGCTGCCCACCGACGGCCCGACCGAAATCGCCGACGTGAGCCGCGCGTTCAACCAGATGGCCGACGCGCTGCAACAGGCGGAAGCGACCCGCTCGCTGATGCTGGCCGGCGTGTCGCACGACATCCGCACGCCGCTCACCAAGCTGCGCCTGGCGATCGCGATGGCGCTGCCGCGCGGCACGCACGACGCGCTCACCACGTCGACCGAGCATTACCTCGATCAGATCGATACGATCCTGCAGCAATTCATGGACTACGCGGGCAGCGGCGAGCGCGAAACGCCGCAAACCGGCGACCTGAACGCGCTGATCGGGCAGCTCGTCGCGGATTTCGCGGGGCTCGGCCACGAATTCGACTTCGATGAAGGCGAGGTGCCCGCGTTCGCATTCCGTCCGATCAGCCTGATGCGGCTGCTGATGAACCTGATGCAAAACGCGGTCGTCTACGGCCGGACGGGGCTCGGCGTGCGCACGTGGACCGAACGCGGCATCGCGTACGCGGTGGTCAGCGATCGCGGCAACGGGATCGGCGCGGCCGAACTCGAACGGCTCAAGGCGCCGTTCAGCCGGGGGGCGAACGCGCGCAGTCATGCGGGCGGTACTGGCCTCGGCCTCGCGATCGTCGAGCGGATCGCCCGCCTGCACGGCGGCTCGCTGACGTTCCGCGACCGCGATGGCGGCGGGCTGGAGGCCGTCGTCGCGTTGCCGCTCGATTCGTCGGGGGCGGTGCGGCGGTCGCTGACGGGCTGACGGGCTGACGGGCTGTTGGGCTGTCGGGCTGTCGGGCTGTCGGGCTGTCGGGCTGTCGGGCTGTCGGGCAGTTTGCCTGACGGCATGTTTGCCTGCCTTACTGTCTGACGGTTCGCGTGTTCGCGACTCTTCCCGTCTTCCCGTCTTCCCGTCTGCCCTTCTGCCCTTCTGCCCTTCTGCCCTTCTGCCCTTCTGCCCTTCTGCCCTTCTGCCCTTCTGCATGACAGCCTGCCTGCCGTGCGTATCCTCGCTCAGCCGCGCATGACATGCGCCGACATAATTCCTGCGTGGCGCAGCACGCCCGACCTCCGCATACTTGCGCCTGCGTGTTGCGCAACGGCATGAAACCTCTCCCTAGCCAGCGATCACGCCCCGCTTCCGATCGTTCGCGTTCCTGAATGCCGCGACAGTATCGGCAACTTCATCCAGGCCACGGAGATCGACATGTTTTCTTCCCTTCCCGCACTTGCTGCCCACGCCAAACGTCTGACCAGTGTCGCGCTGATCGCCGGCACACTCGCGATGACCGGCTGCGCATCGACCGCGACCACGGCCATGACCGCGGCGCCGGCAGCCCGCACGCAGACGCAGGTTCGCGCGGACGTCGTCTATGTGTCCGCGTTCGACGTGGACACGACCGACGTCAAGGTCGACGGCGGGATGATCAGCAAACTCGCGACCCTCGCAAGCGGCTCTTCCGCCGACACGCAGCGCCAGCAGAGCGCGCTGAAAACCCGCGAGCAGCTCGCCGACGCACTCGTGCGCGAACTCCGGTCACAAGGCATCCCCGCGCTGCGCGGCCCGGTGCCCGACGGACGCGACGCGCTGGTCGTCGAAGGCCGGTTCGAGTCGATCGACGCCGGCAACCGCCGCCGCCGCACGCTGATCGGGCTCGGCGCGGGCAAGAGCGAAGTGAAGGCATCGGTCACCGTGCTGTTCCAGCCGGCGCATGGTGCGCCGCAGCCGCTCGGCACGTTCTCGTCCAGCGCGAACAGCGGCCACCTGCCCGGCATGGTGGAAACCGCCGGGGTCGGCGCGGCGGCCGGCCGCCTCGCGACGTCGGCAGCGGTTGGCGCCGGACTGCATGGCGTATCGGAAGTGAAGCACGACACGGTGGCGTCCGATACGGACCGCCTCGCGCGCTCGATCGCGAAGCAACTCGCAACGCAGAATGCGGCAAATGCATGGCTGCCGACGGTGTCGGCAAGCTGACGCACCGGGCCGCCGGCTGCGAGGCGCGGCGAGCACGCACGCGAGCGGCCGGGCATAATGCGCGAGGCCGGTCCGGCGCCGCCCGCCGCGACCGTGCCGACCCACCCGATGGCCCGCGCCATCCCCGTCCCGAATTCTGAACTTCAACCCGTCAATTCCATGCAAGTACTCGTCGTAGGAACCGGCAAGCTGGCCAGCGAGCTGCTCGACGCGCACCGGCTCGATCCGGCAACCTGTCGCGTGATCCCCTGGTCGGACAACGCGCGCGACGATGCGCAGCGTAGCGACGCCCGAACGATCGTCGTGCATGCCGGTTCCGGCCGCGAACTCCCCGACGTCATCGCGTTCTGCGAGGCCACCGCATCGCCGCTCGTCGAGCTGTCCACCGGCTCCGAACTCGAAACCGGCTCGCATGCTTTCCCGATCGTGCTGTGCCCGAACACGAACATCCTGATGCTCAAGTTCATGAGCATGCTGGAAACCAGCGGTCACCTGTTTCATGACTGCCGGATCAGCCTGACCGAGTCGCACCAGGCCGGCAAGACATCCGTCCCCGGCACGGCCGTCGGGATCGGCCAGTCTCTCGGCGTGCGACCGGAGGACATCCGCTCCGTGCGCGACCCGGACGTGCAGCGCAGCGAATTCGCGGTTGCCGACGATCAGCTCGACCGCCACGCGATTCACCGGATACGCATCGACGACGGTGCATGCAGCCTGCAGTTCGAATCGCGCGTGGTGGGCGCGACGCCATACGCGGACGGTGTATCGCGCATCGTCGACGCCGTCCGGCAGCACGATCTCGAGCACCGCCGCTATTCGATCGTCGAGTTCATCCGCAACGGCTGGCTGTAGTCGCGGCGATACGCGGCGGCCGGCACGCGCGCGCCGCGTCGCAGATGTTTTTTGCGCAACGCAAGAAGAGGTTAGCTGCTGATTTCCGTGGATATCGTCGATCGCGCGATCCGCGACATCCGGGCCGCCGTGAATCTCGCCGACCGGCACCTGACGTCCCGCATGGCCGGCGATCAAGATCACGCCAGCCGGCTTCGCCGCCATGGCCGCTCGAGATATTCGACGAGCAATCGTCCTTCTGCATTCGCTGGTAAGTTATCGGGCGAGGTCCATTCGCCGGGATGGGGCGCGAGTCACCGCTGACGCCGGCGCTTGAACCGCTACCATCGACATCCACCCGACAGGAGCGCAACCGATGACCCGCCCCGATTTCATCAAGCACTGGACCGAGCTCGAAGAGCCGGAAGCGCACTGCTATCGCGGCGACACCGAGCCGATGGCGCTGGATGCACCGCTTTCCGCCGTGCTCGGCATCACGCGTATCGGCATTCATCACGTGAGGCTTCTGCCGGGCCGTCGGACGTCCTATCCGCATGCCGAAAGCACCGAGCAGGAATTCGTGTACGTGCTCGAAGGCAAGCCCGATGTCTGGATCGACGGCGTGCTTTACCCCGTTGCAGAAGGCGATTCCGTCGCGTTCCCGGCGGGCACCGGCATCTGCCACACCTTCATCAACAACACGGAGGACGACGTCCGGCTGATGGTGATCGGTGAACGTCCGCGCGACGACAACCGCATTCGCTACCCGATGAACGAGGCGTATGAGCTGACCCGCGCGGACCGCTGGGTGGACTGGCCCGCCAGACCGCTCGGTGACCATGACGGGACGCCGGACTGACGCCTGCGCAGTTGCCCCCGACGGAACCCGCCGACCCAGCCGCGCGAGCTCGCAGCAGGCGGCCGGGACCGCCCTGTTCCGCCTGCCGTTACCCGGTTCCCCTTCACTCGCCCCCAAGCACCGCCCCGCTCTCGGGCAGCGTCGCACCGCCATCGACGACGATCGTCTGCCCCGTGATGTACGCGGCATCGGCCGACGCGAGAAACAGCATCGCGTTCGCGATATCTTCCGGCTCGCCCATCCGCGCGAGCGGAATGTCGCGCGCAATCTGCGCCGCGACCGATGCGTCGCCGAGATTGCCGGCCGCCGGCGTGCGGATCATGCCCGGCTCGACACCGTTGACCGTCACGTTACGGCGCGCGAGTTCCAGCGCCGCCGCGCGAATGAAGCCGTTCACGCCGGCCTTCGACGCCGCGTAATGCGCGAGCCCCGGATACACGACACGCGGTCCCGTCACCGACGACGTGACGAGCAACCGCCCCGCTCCCGCGCGTTCGAATGCCGGCAACGCGGCCTGCGCGAGCCAGAACAGCGCCGACAGGTTGACCGACAGCGTCCGATCGAGCGTCGGCTCGTCGATCTGTGTGAACGGTGTCAGCGGAAAGTACGCGGCATTGTGGACGACGACATCGAGCCGGCCGCCGTCGCGCTCGACCGCCGCGACCAGCGCGAACAGGTCGTCACGGCTGGCGGCGTCCACCCGATAGGCGCGCGCCTCGCCCCCCGTGCTCGCGAGCGCGTCGGCCTGCGCGGCGGCGGCCTCGCCGTTCAGATCGGCCAGCGCGACGAACGCGTCGGATTCCGCGAAACGGCGCGCGATCGCCGCGCCGATCCCCTGCGCGGCGCCCGTGACGAGCACGACGCGCCCGCTGAAATCCGCACGCAGGCGGCCGCTGCCCGGCACGGCATTCATCGCTGCGCCTCGCCGTCGAGCGGATGCTCGGTGTCGTTCAGCACCTGCGCATGAGCGCCGATCGGGAAGTTCGACAGCGTGCCGAAATCCCCGCCCTGATAGCCGAAGATCTTGCCGTCGGTCTTGCGCTGCGCGAGGTCGATCAGCACGACGCCGAGCGTCGGCACCACCTTCTCACGCCACACGAACAGATACAGCTCGTCTGCAATCCTGAAGTAATGGCAACGGTCGACGTCGGCCAGCCCGCCTTCGACACCCTGCAGGCACTGCCACGCGTAGAAGTTCTCGTTCAGGTAGATGTGCTCGTAGCATTCGGTCGGGCTGTAGCGGTACATCGTCCGCTTGCCGATCAGCTCGCGCGTGGGCCCGTGCAGCAGCCCCGGCTGCGTGTGGCCGCCGAGCGTGCCGTGCCGGAACTCGGCCTCGACGCCCGTCAGCGGCAGCCCGCGCGCAACCCGCGTGAACGCGTCGATGCGCGTGTCGGCTTCGGTCGGCAGCGTGCCGACCACCGATGTCCAGACGCCGTTGTCGAGATCGATCACGAGACTGACCGACGTCGCACGGGCGGCCGAATCGATGTAATCGACGAAGTACAGCCCGTCGCGCAACCGCGTCACGCGGCACGGCTCGCGGCCGCCCGTGTCGGTTGCCGCGTCGCGCCACTGCAGCGCGCCGGGCTCGAACGTATAGACGCGCCACGCGCCCGATGCGTCGCCGAGCGCAAGTGTCCGCCCGGCGAGCGCGTCGACGGATGCGAGGATGTTTGCTTCCGGCGCGAAGCCGTCCGCGAGCGCGCCAACCTGAATGAATACCGGATCCTGTCGTTCCACCTGCCGTCTCCCGCGCAGCTTCAGGCCCGGCGGGCCGTGTACGCTGCTCATGTGCACATGGTGCGGGCTGCGCGCGCCGCGCGGTATCGGCCAAAAGGATGAAGGGCGCGCGATGCCGGAACGCGCTAAAGTGCACGAAATCCGCGCCGCGACCGGCGCGAGGAGCGCACATGCATCGCGTCACCCATTACCGACGGACCGGCGAAGGCATCGAGGCAATCAGCCTCGAATCCGACCGCGCGTTTCCGCGCCACGCGCACGACGAATTCGGGGTCGGTGTGATCGTCAGCGGCGCGCACCGGTCGTGGAGCGGCCGCGGGCAGGTTGACGCGCTGGCCGGCGACGCAATCATGGTCAACCCGGGCGAGATGCACGACGGCTCGCCGATCGAAGCCGGCACGGGCCGGCGCTGGCGGATGCTGTACCTCGCGCCCGCGCTGGTCGCGGGCGTCGCGGCGGAAGAAGGTCTCGGCGGCGTCGAACTGGCGCACCCGGCGGTGCGCGACGCGCGGCTCACGGCCGCCGTCGGCCGGCTGCATGCACGCATCGTCGCGAGTGAATCCCAGCCGCTCGCCCGCGACGAGGCGCTCGTGATGCTCGTCGCCGGGCTGCTCGCCCGGCACGCGAATCGCACACTGTCGCCTGCGGGCGTCGCACCGGCAATCCGTATCGCCCGGGAACGGCTCGACGCGGCGCCGGCCGCCCCCGTTTCGCTCGCCGAACTGGCCGACTTGAGCGGCGTCAGCCGCTTCCAGCTGCTGCGCGGGTTTGCCCGCGAACTCGGCATCACACCGCACGCGTACCTGATCCAATCGCGTGCGCGGTTGGCGCGCGTGCTGCTGGCCGGCGGCCTGCCGATCGCCGATGCCGCGGCCGAAGCCGGCTTTGCCGATCAGAGCCACCTGACGCGCGCGTTCGCGCGCCAGTTCGGGATCACACCGGGGCGGTTCACACAGGCCGTTTGACGCCGCCGCCCTCCCGCGAGACGCACCGCCAGGCACGCCGACCTCGAAGGCAGCGGCCACATCGACAGCAGGTGACTGTCGCCCGCCCCCTCGTTGACGCAAGCATGCCGAGTCCCGCACGCCGCACACGACACCCCCGCGCACGCTGCAATTTCGTTCAAGACGCCCACGGCCACCATACGCGACGATGCGGCGCATGAAGACACGACTGATTGGCTATCTCTATCTCGCCGCCGCGATGGCGGGCGTCGGCAGCACCGTCATCGCGAGCCGTCTCGCGGCGGGCGGCCTGCCGCCGTTCGCGGCCACGGCGCTGCGCTTCCTGATCGCGACACCGCTGCTGTTCGCGCTGATGCGCGCGCAGCGCATGCGCTGGCCGCGCATCTCCCCGCGTGATGCCGTGCTGCTCGTCATCCAGGCGGCGGCTGGCGGTGTCGGTTATACGGTGCTGCTGATCAGCGGCACGAAACTGTCGTCGCCACTCGATGCCGGCGTGATGCTCGGCACGCTGCCCGCGATGTCGACGCTGATCGCGGCCGTCGTGCTGCGCGAGCGGCAGACGCCGCGCGACTGGGTGGCCGCCGCGCTCGCAACGGCCGGCGTGCTGTTCGTCACGTTCGCGCCCGGCCAGGCGCTGCCGTCGCTCCGCACGCTTGCCGGCGATGCGCTGGTGCTGGCCGCCGTCGCATGCGAAGCCGTATTCATCCTGCTCAACCGGCGGCTGGCCGCACCGTTGCCGCCGCTGGCGCTTTCCACCGCGATGTCGGGCCTCGGCTTCGTGCTCGCACTCGTGCCGGCCGCGTTCGAATTGCACGCGGTAGCAACCGGCTGGACCGTCGGCGCCGTGTCGGCGATCGCCTACTACGCGCTGGTGCCGACCGTGCTCGGCTACCTCTGCTGGTATGCGGGTTCGGCGCGCACGAGCGGCACCGAGGCCGCGCTGTTCACGGCGGTCGCGCCGGTCTCGGCCGTGCTGTTCGCGGTCGCGCTGTTCGGCGAAACGCTCAGCGGCACGCGGGTCGCGGGCATCGCGTTGGTCGTCGCCGGCATGGTCGTCGGCGCGACGCGGCGGCGCGAACCGCCAGCCGAAGCACGCGATGCGCACCCGGCGAATCCGGGTCGGCCGGCCAGCCCCGCGCCCGCCGCGCAGACCGCCGCCGACTGATTCGCGCTCATCGCCACGTTGCGAAAACGGCGGCGGCTCCGCCCCGCCGCCTGGCCTGTCGATCCCCGCATTCCCGCCACGCGGCCGGCAACTGTAGGAATGTGTCCGCGCGCCGCAAAACCGTTGCGCACCACCCCGCAAGATGCAATATTCGCGTGGCCGGGACCTTTGACAACCATCGAACAACAATCCGCCACGCAATGAACAGGAAGGAAGCCAAAACAAGAATCGCGGTGCTGCTGTCCGCGGGAACGAGAAAGGCCGACGCGCTGGCCGAACTGTCCGGACAGGGACTCAAGGATCGCGTGCTCGCGCACCTGATCGCGTCGCGCCCCGATCCCGAACGCTGCCGCAAGAACAAGCTGCACATCCGGATCCTGGTCGCGCTCGGCATCGCCCAGCTCGCGATCAGCCTCGTGCTCGCGTACTACTTCTTCGCAACAGGCGCCGGCAACGGCCTCGTGCTGGTGTTCCTCGCGTTGACGGTGCCGCTGTCGCTGCTGTTCATCTGGGGCTTTGCGACCAATCGTGTCGGCGCGTATCACGCGTTCATCGTGCTGTCGCTGTTACAGGTGCCGAAGACCATCGCCGAGCTCGGACGCGATCCGTCGACCGCGCTGCCGAGCCTCGCGATCACGGTCCTGCTGGTGGGCTACGTGTGGTTCGTCCGCAACCGCGTGTTCCCCGACTACGGCTGGTTCACGCCGCGCAAGGTCGAAGGCCGTTACGCGTTCGTCGAGCACGCCTGACACTACTGGCTTCAGACGCCGGCCGCAAAAAAAGGCGCCGGGCCGCCCCGCAATCGCGGGACGGCCCGGCGCCTTCTGCATTCCGGAACCGGTCGGCTTACTTCGCCTTTTCAGCCGTATCGCTGATCGCCTGGCCGCCCTTCGAAATGTCCTGCCCCATGCCGGCGACCGTGTTGCAACCGGCGAGCGCGGCGGTCACCACCAGCAGCATTGCAGCAATCGTACGCGTCATTCTCATTCTCCTTCGAATCAACAAGCCCGACGGGCGAATCGTATGCGGCGTGGCGCCCGGCAAGATGCAGGGCACGGGGCCTGACCTGATTATACGGAGACAGCCGCCGCGCGCCAGTACGAACCCGCCGCATGTCACACGGGCCACACAGCCGGTTCGCGCAGATTTTCCTTGACTTCAACGCGCCAGGAACTAATATACGCACCGCGTATATTTTTCGTCAGGAGCCGCCGATGACCGTTCCCCAGCAAGCCTTCCTCCGCGACGCCATGCGCCGCCTCAACATGACCCGCGAAGCGTTCGCCAATCGCATCGGCGTCAGCCGGCGCGCGCTGGACACCTGGCTGCTGCCCGACGACTCGCAGGAATCGCGCGGGATGCCCGAGATCGTCGAGCGCTTCGTGTCGGAAATCGTCGAGCGCTCGGTACCGGAAGGTGGCGTCTATACGCAAAGCGTAGAGAATCAGGGGCTCGCCAAGCAGTTCTTTTTCGAAGGCAAGCCGCAACTGCTGTCGGTCGACCAGTTCTCGCGGGAATCGGTCGAAGCGTTGTTCCGCGTGGCCGACGTGATGCAGCCGATCGCGCGACGCCACAAGATTTCGCGCGTGCTGGAAGGCGCGGTGCTCGGCAACCTGTTCTTCGAGGCCAGCACGCGTACGCGCGTGTCGTTCGGCGCGGCCTTCTGCCGGCTCGGCGGCTCGGTGTGCGACACGACGGGCTTCACGTTCTCGTCGATGGCCAAGGGCGAATCGATCTACGACACGAGCCGCGTGATGGCCGGCTACGTCGACGCGCTCGTGATCCGCCATCCGGAGAAAGGCTCGGTGGCCGAGTTCGCGCGCGCGACCAACCTGCCCGTGATCAACGGCGGCGACGGCCCCGGCGAGCACCCGAGCCAGGCGCTGCTCGATCTCTATACGATTCAGCGCGAGTTCTCGCGGCTCGGCAAGATCGTCGACGGTGCGCACATCGCGCTGGTCGGCGACCTCAAGTACGGCCGCACCGTGCACTCGCTCGTCAAGCTGCTCGCGCTGTACCGCGGGCTCAAGTTCACGCTCGTGTCGCCGCCGACGCTCGAGATGCCGGCCCACATCGTCGACCAGATCGCGACGAACGGCCATGTGATCGAGCAGACGACCGACCTCGCGGCCGGCCTGCGCGGCGCGGACGTCGTCTATGCGACGCGGATCCAGAAGGAGCGCTTCACCGACGAGTCGTTCGAAGGTTACACGCCGGACTTCCAGATCAACCAGGCGCTCGTCGATACGGTGTGCAAACCGGACACGCTGATCATGCACCCGCTGCCGCGCGACAGCCGGCCCGGCGCGAACGACCTGTCGGTCGACCTGAACCGCGACCCGCGCCTCGCGATCTTCCGCCAGACCGACAACGGCATTCCGGTGCGGATGGCGATCTTCGCGGTACTGCTCGGCGTCGAGAATCTCGTCCAGCATTCGATGCGCGACGCGACGTGGCGCCCGCCGGCGTATCTCGGGCCGGAGGATGCGGTGTTTCACGGGGTCGATTGAGAGGGAACAGCGGGGGGGCGCACTAGTCAGGCGCCCCTACGTTCAGCGAACAGCGCGCCGGACAACCCGGCGCGCTTTATTTTTTCGCGCGATGAACAAGTGAGCAATCGGCGCCTAGGACGCCCACGGATCGATCACCCGCAAGCCGACCGCCTTGAATGGCGCGACGTCGCGCGTCGCAATGATCAACCCGTTCGCCTCGGCCGTCGCGGCGATAAAGACATCGGCGGGCGCGATCGCGCTGCCTGACGCACGCGCACGCGCTCGAATGCCCGCATACGCTTTGCTCGCCGCATCGTCGAACGGCAGGATCCGGCCGCGAAACAGCGGCACCACGCGCTGCTCGATGCTTTGGTGAAGCCAGTCACGCCTGCGCCCTTCCGGTAACGCCGCCACGCCGAAGCGCATTTCGGCGAGGCTGATCGCAGCAAGAAACAGCGTTTCGACGTTCTGGGCATCGAGCCACTCGATCACGGCCGCGCTCGGCTCGCGCCGCAGCGGCTCGGACATCACGTTCGTATCGACAAGGATCATTCGAAGCTCAGCGGGTCGGTTGGCGTCTTGTCGCGTTGAACGTCGAAATCGACGCCGCCCGCCTCCCGTCCGATTTCTGCCAGCAGCGTCCCCAGCTTGAGCCGCCCACCCGGCAGAACGGCCTGCTCGAGGATGTCGCGCACCTCGGCTTCGGTGCTGCGCCCATGCTGGGCCGCACGAATCCGAAGCGCACGGTGCACTTCGTCGGGCAGATTTCGAACGGTAATCACGGGCATGATGCACCTCACCACATTTGCTTTCAATGCTGTCATCTTAGCACCTTGATGTCATGGCGGGTGATCCGCAACGGCACCACTCTAACCCGCCCGACATGCCCGTCACACCTGGCCTTTCGGCCATCAACCCCGTCCCGCAAGCCCCTCAACTACCCCGTCACATTCGTCAACAATTTCCCAACAAACAAGAACAAGAACGCTTCTCATTTAACATGAAATTACATAGAATGCCGCCTGAAAACAAATCGTAATAATTCCCGGCGGCATGCACATTTCCGCAGCGCACCGCCCCGGGGCCACACCGCGAGGTCGAAGCGCACCATGAAGTCACGTCCCGACGAGCTGAAGCTCGGCAAATTCACCACCCTGTGCAGCGTGCTCGCCGCGAGCCCCGCGTTCGCGGCGGACGGCACGCCGCCGCCCGCCCCGGCCAGCACCGAAGGCCATCTCGCGCCGATCGAGGTCCAGGGCAAGGCCGAGCACAGCTACAAGGCCGACTTCTCCGCTTCCGCGAAATTCACCGCGCCGCTCGTCGACACGCCGAAATCCGTCACCGTGATCCCGCAGGAACTGATCCAGAACAGCGGAGCGTCGACGCTGACCGAGGCACTGCGCACCGTGCCCGGCATCACGTTCGGCGCCGGCGAAGGCGGCAACCCGCTCGGCGATCGTCCGTTCATCCGCGGCTACGACACGCAGGGCAGCATGTTCGTCGACGGCATGCGCGACACGGGCGCCACGACCCGCGAAATCTTCAACACCGAGCGCATCGAGATCACCAAGGGTTCCGACGGCGCGTACGGCGGCCGCGGCGGCGCGGGCGGCAGCATCAACCTGATCACGAAGGCCCCGCACCTCGGCACCACCGCCGCCGCGAGCGCGGGCGTCGGCACCGACCGCTATCGCCGCTTCACGGCCGACGGCAACTGGCAGTTCGCCGATCACGCCGCGTTCCGCCTGAACCTGATGAGCCACAACAACGACGTCGCCGGCCGCGACGCGGTCAACAACGAGCGCTGGGGCGTCGCGCCGTCGATCGCGTTCGGCCTCGGCACGCCGACGCGCGTGACCGCGAGCTATTACCACCTGTCGACGGACGACATGCCCGACGGCGGCATCCCGTACTTCTACACGACGTCGAACAAGCCCGCGAACGTCGGCACGATCTATCCGGCGCCCGTCGATCGCCACAACTTCTACGGCCTGATCGACCGCGATTTCCGCAAGACCACATCCGACATCAGCACGATCAAGATCGAACACGACATCACGTCGTCGCTGACGATCCGCAACACCACGCGTTACACGGAATCGACGCAGGACTACATCTGGACCCAGCCGGACGACAGCCAGGGCAACGTGGTGAACGGCAAGGTCTGGCGCCGCAACAACAACCGCAACAGCTCGATCAACAGTCTCGCGAACCAGACCGAGCTGTTCGGCGAATTCCGCACCGGCCCGTTCAAGCACAGCTTCACGACCGGCATCGAGCTGTCGCGCGAATGGGGCAAGCGCGATTCGTACACGGTCGCAACCGACACCGGCAAGATCTGCCAGAAAGGCATCGGCGCCGCATCGGGCTACAACTGCACGAGCCTCTGGTCGCCGAACCCGAACGATCCATGGGCCGGATCGATCACGCGCAACAACGACTACGCCCATGCGCGCACCACGACGAAGTCGATCTACGGCTTCGACACGATCGAAATCACGCCGCGCTGGCAGGTCAATGCCGGCGTGCGCGTCGACGACTACTCGACCCGCTTCACCGACACCAAGGCCAACGGCGGCAAGACCACCACGCGCGACGACACGCTCGTGAACTGGCAGGCCGGCCTCGTATTCAAGCCCGCGCAGAACGGCAGCATCTATGCGTCGTACGCGACGTCGTCGACGCCGGCCGGCATGATGCTCGGCGAAGGCAGCGAAACGCAGTCGCTCACGCCGGGCCGCGGCGGTGTCGGCTCGAACGCGGATCAGCTGTCGCCTGAGAAGAACCGCAGCATCGAGCTCGGCACGAAGTGGAACGTGCTGAACGACAAGCTCGCGCTGACCGCCGCGCTGTTCCAGATCGATACGACGAACGCGCGCGTGACGCTGCCGAACAACCAGTACGCGATGGTCGGCAACAAGCGCGTGCAGGGTCTCGAGCTCGGCGTCGCGGGCCAGATCACGAAGCAGTGGCAGGTGTTCGGCGGTTATACGTACTTGAAGAGCGAACTGCGCGACAACGGCAAGGACAGCGCGAACAACGGCAACCGCTTCCCGAACACGCCGAAGCACAGCTTCACGATGTGGTCGAACTACGACGTCACGCCGAAATTCACGGTCGGCGGCGGCGCGTTCTACATGTCGGAAGTCTTCGGCGATCCCGCGAACCTGCGCGCCGTGCCGTCGTACTGGCGCTTCGATGCAATGGCCCAGTACCGCATCAACAAGAAGCTCGACCTGCAGCTGAACGTGAACAACCTGTTCAACCGCACCTACTTCGACCAGGCGTACCCGGCGCACTACGCGTCGATCGCACCGGGCCGCTCGGCGTTCGTCACGCTGAACGCGCGCTACTGATCGATGGAGGCCGTGTCGCTGAAGGCGCTCGCGTCGGTTTCGCCGCGCGAGTTCGCCGACATCCTGGCCGGGCCGCCCGAGCGCGCCGCCGCGTGGGTCGCGGCGGCGGCCGACAACGGCATCGTCGATGCGCAGGCCGTCTACGGGCAATACCTGCTCGACGGGCATGGCGTCGCTCGCGATCCGGCGGCCGCGTTCAACTGGTTCCGGCACGCGGCGCGGGCCGGCCACGCGATGGCGATGAACATGCTCGGCCGCTGCTACGAATTCGGCTGGGGCACGGCCGCATGCGCGCCGGTCGCCGTGTACTGGTACCGGCTCGCCGCGCAGGCGGGGCTCGACTGGGGCATGTACAACTACGCGACGGCGCTCGCGCTCGGCAACGGCGTCGACGAGAATCGCGCCGATGCACTCGACTGGTTCCAACGCGCAGCCGCGCTCGGCCATGCGAAATCGATCAACCTGATCGGCGGCTTCTACGAGGATGGCTGGGTCGTACCGGTCGACCCCGACGCCGCATTCGACCACTATCGCCGCGCCGCCGTTGCCGGCGACTTCCGCGGCCAGTTCAACCTTGCACGTCTGCTCGCCGAGCGTGGGCGCATCGACGAAGCGCTCTCGTGGCTCGCGCGCGTGCCGGCCACCGCTACCCCCGCGTTCGTCGCGAAGATGCGCGCGTATCTCGCGTCGTCGCCGCTCGACGCGTTTCGTGCGGCGGCGATGCAGTTGCAACCACAGCCGCAGCCGCAGCCGCACTGCATGGAATCCGCATCATGATGCTTCATATCCCCGGCGTACTGACGAAAGCGCAGGTTGCGCAATGCCGCGAGCTGCTCGATACGGCCGAATGGGTCGACGGCAATGCGACGTCCGGCACGCAGTCGGCGCTCGCGAAACGCAACCGGCAATTGCAGGAAGGCGCGCCGGCCGCACGCGCGGTGGGCGACGCGATCCAGGACGCACTGGCGCGCCATCCGCTGTTCTTTTCGGCGGCGCTGCCGCTCAAGGTGTTTCCGCCGCTGTTCAATCGCTACGAAGGCGGCGAGACGTTCGGCACGCACGTCGACAACGCGATCCGGTTGCTGCGCGGCACGGATTTCCGCGTGCGCAGCGATCTGTCGGCAACGCTGTTTCTCGAAGAACCCGATGCGTACGACGGCGGCGAGCTGTGTGTCGAGGATACGTATGGCACGCATCGCGCGAAGCTGCCGGCGGGCGACCTCGTGCTGTATCCGGCGTCGAGCCTGCATCACGTCACGCCCGTGACGCGCGGCGAGCGCGTCGCATCGTTCTTCTGGATCCAGAGCATGGTGCGCGACGACGGCGATCGTACGCTGCTGTTCCAGCTCGATACGCAGATTCAGGCGCTTTCGGCGGAGAAAGGCGCGAAGGATCCGATGGTCATTTCATTGACGGGGATTTATCACAACCTGTTGAGGAAGTGGGCGGATGCGTAGTCAACGGAACGAAATCCAGCCGCTGGACGTACTGCGCGGCTCGGTCATGGGCTACGACAATCCCGTCGATCCAATCGAGGAAAGCGATTGGGAAGCGCCGCAACGCGACACCCAAGACGAAGGCGTCCACGCAGGCACGCACATCGAGACGCAAAGATAAGGCACTCACGCCACCCCAGCGAAAACCGCGACACATCCTTCCCCCGACTCTGGCATATTGGCGATTCATCTGACCAGATCAACCACGAGCGGCCGACCTTGTGCGACGGAGCTTCCCGCAGCCAGCCGGCTCGTGGCCCGCAACCGCCAGGTGCTGATCGCCGCGCTGTCGGGCGCCGGCCTCACGAATTACCCGTCGGAATGGTGGCATTGGTCGTTCGGCGACCGCTATTGGGCCGTGATGCACGACCAATCGCACGCGATCTACGGCCCCGTCGAGGAAAACATGCTCGACGAAGCCGTGCGCTGACATTCTTTCCGACGAAACGCACCCACCTCGGTAACATCCTCACTTGTCGATCCCTGCCCGCTCCCGCACAATCGCGGCACCTGCATCACTCTCCCCCGCGCCGATGTCCTATGCGTCATTCGCCACCGGCGTCCTGCTCGCCGGCGGCCTCGGTCAACGCTTCGACCCGAGCGGCCAGCAAAGCAAGCTGCTCGCGCGGCTTCCCGACGGCACGCCGGTTGCGGTCGCGGCCGCCCGCCATCTCGCGGCGGTCACGTCCGACGTGATCGCCGTCGTGCGTCCCGGCGCCGAAAAACTCGCGATGCTGCTGAACGAAGCCGGCTGCCACGTCGTCTATGCGCCCGACACCGTACGCGGGATGGGCGCGAGCCTCGCGGCCGGTGTGCGCGCGACACCCGACGCGAACGGCTGGCTCGTCGCGCTCGGCGACATGCCGTGGATCGCGGCGTCCACCTACGAAACCGTCACGCGCGCACTCGACACCGACGACGCATCGATCGTCGCGCCCGCGCATCGCGGCGTGCGCGGCCACCCGGTCGGGTTCGCCGCGCACCACTTCGATGCGCTCGCCGCGCTCGACGGCGACACCGGCGCCCGCGCGCTGTTCGCCAGCGCACCAGTCAGGCTGCTCGACGTCGACGATCCCGGCATCGTGCGCGACGTCGATACACCGGCGGATCTGCGCTGACCGCGATCGCGCAACGCGCACGGTGCAGTGCATGGCCCGCTCCGCGCGCAACAGGTGCCTGCCCGCAAACCGCCCGTGCACGAATTGCGCCGACGACAGGCCACCCGCCGCCACAATCCCGCTGCAAACGCACGCCCGATTGGCTATAACGGAGACGAGGCGCCCCCGCCGCGCCACCGCCGTCACGCACTGCGCGAGTTCTCCATGACCGATCACACGACCCCGACGCCCGAGCCACCGGCCGACCCGAACCGCGACCCGGAAGACGATCCGTTATCGCCGCCGTCGCCCGGCCATCATCACGACAATCCGCAGCAACCGGACGGACCGCCAAGCAAGGACCCGGTCTAGCAACAGGGCGGCTGCGCCTCGGGTTCCCACCGTGCGCCGTCGCCGCATGACGCTGCCTAGCGCGCCGTATACCCGCCGTCGACCGGCAGCGACACACCGTTGACCATCGACGCCGCATCGCTCAGCAGGAACAGGATCGGTTCGACGACCTCGTCCGGCTCCGCAAATCGCCCGAGAGGAATCGCGGCCAGCATCGGCGCACGCTTTTCCGGTTCGCTCCACGCGAACTGCGCCATCGGCGTGAGCGTCACGGTCGGGTTCACACTGTTCACACGAATGCCGTGCGGCCCGAGTTCGATGCACAGTACGCGCGTGATCGCGTCCATCGCCGCCTTCGACGCGCAATAGCTCAGATGCGCGGGCAACCCGACGAGCGCGGCCTGGCTCGATACGTTGACGATGCTGCCCCGCGCCTGCGCGGCGCCACGGCCGTCGCGCGCGATCATCTTCCGTGCGACGGCCCGTGCGACGAGCGCCGCGCCGCGCGCATTGATGGCCATCACGCGATCGAAATGCGCGGCGCTCACCTCAAGCGCCGATTCGAGCGACGCGATCCCCGCGCAATTCACGAGGCCGTCGAACGCATCGTGCGCGGCGAGTGCCGCGTCGATCGCATGCTCGTCGCCGCCGACATCGAGTCGCATCGTCTCGCACGCGGTCTCGCCGGCCAGCGCATCGAGCGCGGCCATGTCGCGCCCGGCCGCGACGACCCGCGCGAGACGATGCGAAGATCGGAAGAGCACACGTCTGAAATCCAGCCACCTGCTTCCCTCTCACATGCCGTGTGCTTCTTGATAAAAAAAATAGTCGTCGCACTT
>NZ_JAAGPO010000196.1:0-18734 GCF_017104825.1 Burkholderia sp. Ac-20345
GGAACTTCGTGTTTCTCAGCAGCGCTGCGTTTTCAGCAGCAGAGAAGCGAGATTATGAACCGTGTTTCGCAGATCGTCAACAACTTTTTTCACTACATCGTTGCGACCGCGGGGCTCAACTTCCAGGTCAGCTGCGCGCTCCAAGACTTCAGCACACCACCAGCCCTGCTTCCCCTTCCGCGCTGCGTTTCCGTTAGCGCGAAAGAGGCGTGATTCTAAGCACCCACCTCCAACTACGCAAGCCCCTTTGTGAAAATATTTTGAAAAAGCCCCCGTGCGCTATCGCGCACGGGGGCTTCGGGCTCGACGGGCCGAGTGACGCCGGCAACCGGGAGGTCGCCGGCAACACTTCCCTCTATATATAGAGGCGCGTCACTTCCCGCCCGCTGCAGCCTGCAGTTGCTCGACAGGCACCGCGTCGGCCATCGCCGTGTAGCCGGCGTCGCTCGGATGAATGCCGTCGCCGCTATCGTAGCGACGCTGCAGCACGCTCGGGCGTGCCGGATCGCGCAGCACGGCATCGAAGTCAACCACGCCGTCGAACCCGCTACCGCTCCGGATCCATCGGTTCACCTCAAGGCGGATCGCCTCGCGCCCCGCCGGCAGCCCGGCCGGCGTCAACGTCGCGCCGAAGACCTTCACGCCCTGACGGTGTGCCGCTTCGATCAGCCGGCGGTAGCCGTCGATCAAAGATGCAGCCGTGACCTGCGTATGCGGGTGGTCGCAATCGAGCCCCGCGCGCGGCGGCATCGCCGCAAAGTTGATGTCGTTGATCCCGATCAGCACGATCGCCGCCTTCACCCCCGCGCGCGACAGCGCATCGCGTTCGAACCGCGACGCCAGCGACGTGCCGTAGCACGCCGAATCGCTGAGCAGCCGGTTCCCGCTGATGCCAAGATTCGCGACGCCGATCGACTCCGCACCGGAGGCGGTCAGCCTGCGCGCCAGTGCGTCCGGCCAGCGGCGGTTCCGGTTCACGCTCGAACGCAGCCCGTCGGTGATCGAATCGCCGATCGCGGCTACGCTGGCGCGCGCGGAACCGGTCTCGACCGCGAGTTCGGTCACCCACGCATATTGGGTAAAGCGGGTGCGGAACGCGGCAGCGCCCGGATCACTCACGTGATCGCCCGGCACAGACACGTAATTGAACTGGTTCGACACGCGGTGCCAGACCGTCATCCGCTGGCTCGCCCCCACCTGGAGGCTGATCGCATACGGCCGCCCGGCCGCCACGTCGATCACCACCGGATCGCTTTCGAGCTCCTGGCCCGGCGCAAGCGTCACCGACACCTTGCCGCCGAACCGGACCGGCACTGCTGCGCCGGCAAGCGCCGCCCCTTCGCCGGCGCGCGCGAGGCTTGCCGCCTCGACGACCAGCGGCGCACGACCGTATGCATTGCTGACGCGAATCCGCGCGGCGCGCCCCGACACCGTCGGATAGACGATCTGGCGCACGGCCCGTCCGGCCACGTCGGGCGCACGATAGAGCGGCGGCGGTGCGGCAAGGTCAGGGATCGGCTGCAGCGCGGTCGCCCACGCGGCCACCCACCCGGCCGGCGCGGCCGAGGCCGACGCCACGAGCGGCGAGACAAAGACAGCCGCACCCAGCACGGCCGCGGCGATACTGCTTCGGAATGACATCGGCAAAATCCTCGTCGGAAAGCGGGCATTGTGCCGCAGAAGACGCGAACCCCACGCGCCGGACCACCATCACGCCACCCGATCGCGCCCCGACGTCCCTCGTTTACCCGAGTCTCCCCGCAAATCCGCAAGAAATTTATTAACCGGCCGGTCGGTTGGTTTATACTTCGCACACATTCAACCGGACGAGAGCCTCGCCATGTACACGCAATCCCTCGACATCCCCGGCAACGTCGCGCCGCTCGACGCCGCAGCCGAGTCGCCCGAGCAGGCGCGGTTCGATGCGGTCATGGCCGCCGACGGCAAGATCGAGCCGCAGGACTGGATGCCCGATGCCTATCGCAAGACGCTGGTTCGCCAGATCTCGCAGCACGCGCACTCGGAAGTCGTCGGCATGCTGCCCGAAGGCAACTGGATCTCGCGCGCGCCGAGCCTGAAGCGCAAGGCGATCCTGCTCGCGAAGGTCCAGGACGAAGCCGGCCACGGCCTCTATCTTTATAGCGCGGCCGAAACGCTCGGCGTATCGCGCGATTCGCTGGTCGACGCGCTGCACGCCGGCAAGGCGAAATACTCGAGCATCTTCAACTACCCGACGCCGACCTGGGCCGACGTCGGCGTGATCGGCTGGCTCGTCGACGGCGCCGCGATCATGAACCAGATCCCGCTGTGCCGCTGCACGTACGGCCCGTACGCGCGCGCCATGATCCGCGTGTGCAAGGAAGAATCGTTCCACCAGCGCCAGGGCTTCGACGCACTGCTGTCGATGATGAAGGGCACCGACGCGCAACGCGCGATGGTCCAGCAGGCCGTGAACCGCTGGTGGTGGCCGGTGCTGATGATGTTCGGCCCGAGTGACGCCGATTCGGTTCACAGCAACCAGTCCGCGAAATGGGGCATCAAGCGGATCACGAACGACGACCTGCGGCAAAAGTTCGTCGACGCGACGGTCGACCAGGCGAAGGTGCTCGGCGTGACGCTGCCCGACCCCGACCTGAAGTGGAACGAGGCGCGCGGCCATCACGACTACGGCACGATCGACTGGGACGAATTCTGGCGCGTGGTCAACGGCGACGGCCCGTGCAACAAGGAACGCCTCGCGACCCGCGTGAAAGCGCACGAGGACGGCGCATGGGTGCGCGAAGCCGCACTCGCCCACGAAGCAAAGCGCCGCGCGCGCGCCGAACAGCACGCCGCCTGAGCGGCGGCACACCATCGAATTCAGGATTCAGGAGAAAGTGATGAACAAGGAATGGCCGATCTGGGAAGTGTTCGTGCGCAGCAAGCAGGGGCTCGATCACAAGCATTGCGGCAGCCTGCACGCCGCCGACGCGTCGATGGCGCTGCGCATGGCGCGCGACGTCTACACGCGCCGCCAGGAAGGCGTGAGCATCTGGGTGGTGCCGTCGTCGGCGATCACCGCGTCGGATCCGAACGAGAAGGCCGAGCTGTTCGAGCCGGCGGGCGACAAGATCTACCGTCACCCGACGTTCTACACGCTGCCCGACGAAGTCAACCACATGTAACGCCCGCGCCATGACGATCACGCCCGAACACCTCTCCTACGTGCTGCGCCTCGCGGACAACACGCTGATCCTCGGTCAGCGAAACGCCGAATGGTGCGGCCACGGCCCGATCCTCGAGGAAGACATCGCGCTCACCAACATGAGCCTCGACCTCATCGGCCAATCGCGCATGCTGTATACGCACGCGGCCGAACTCGAGCGCCAGCTCACCGGCGCAACGAAGACCGAGGACGATTACGCGTACTTCCGCACCGAACGCGAGTTCGCGAATTTCACGCTCGCCGAGTTGCCGCACTACGGCCCGGTCGCCGGCACCGCGCACGCCGACAACGACTACGCGGTGACGATCGTGCGCAACTTCCTGTACTCGGTGCTGATGCTGCACGTATGGACCGCGCTCGAAACGTCGACCGACACGCAGCTCGCCGCGATCGCCGCGAAATCGGTGAAGGAAACCCGCTATCACGTGCAGCACGCACGCGAGTGGCTCGTGCGCCTCGGTGACGGCACCGACGCATCGCACCGTCGTGCGCAGGACGCGCTCGACTACCTTGCGCCGTACACGCGCGAATTCTTCGCCGCCGATGCGATCGACGACGCGGTCGCCGCCGCGGGCATCGCCCCCGCACCGGCCGCGCTCGAAGCGGCATGGCGCGCGGACGTGGACGACGCGCTCGCGGAAGCAACGCTCACGCTACCGGCCCCCGTACAGCATGTGACGACCGGCAAGCAGGGCGAGCACTCTGAACACATGGGCTACCTGCTCGCCGAAATGCAAAGCCTCGCACGCCAGCACCCCGGCGCGACCTGGTAACCCCGACGCCACGGAGCCCGACGATGTCCGTCCAGACTGCCCCCGCCATCACCGTGCCTGCCGCGCACGGCGACGATCCGCTGCTCGCCCGTGCATGGGACGTGCTCGAAGCCGTGCCCGACCCCGAGATCCCGGTCGTGTCGATCCGCGAGCTCGGCATCCTGCGCGACGTCCGCCGCGCGGACGACGGCCAGCTCGAAGTCGTGATCACGCCGACCTACTCGGGCTGCCCGGCGATGTCGCAGATCGCGGAGGACATCGCCGCCGCGCTGCAGGCCGCCGACCTCCCGCCGCACCGGATCGAGACGGTGCTCGCACCCGCGTGGACGACCGACTGGATCACGCAGGAAGCGCGCGACAAGCTGCGCGCGTACGGCATCGCGCCGCCGGTCGGCCAGTGCGGCACCGCCGCGCCGCGGGAAAACGTCGTGCGTTTCGTGCCGCGGCCCGTCGCGGCGCCCGCGTGCCCGCGCTGCGGCTCCGCCCGCACCGAGCGTCTCGCGCAATTCGCGTCCACGGCCTGCAAGGCGCTGTATCGCTGCGTCGACTGCCGCGAACCCTTCGACTACTTCAAACCTTATTAATCGATATGGCGACCCCGCAATTTCATCCGCTGCGTATCCGCGACGTGCGGCCCGAGACCGCCGACGCCGTAACCGTCTCCTTCGACGTACCGCCCGAGCTGCGCGACGCTTACCGCTTCACGCAGGGCCAGTTCGTCACGCTGAAGACCCACATCGACGGCGAGGAAACGCGCCGCTCGTATTCGATCTGCGTCGGCACGACGGACTACGACCGTGACGGCGAACTGCGCATCGGCATCAAGCGCGTGCGCGGCGGCCGCTTCTCGAACTTCGCGTTCGACTCGCTCAAGCCGGGCCACACGATCGACGTGATGACGCCGGACGGCCGTTTCTTCACGCACCTGAACGCCGACCACGGCAAGCAGTACGTCGCGTTTTCCGGCGGTTCCGGGATCACGCCGGTGCTCGCGATCGTGAAGACGACGCTCGAACTCGAGCCGCGCAGCACGTTCACGCTGATCTACGGCAACCGCAGCGTCGACGCGATCATGTTCGCGGAGGAGCTCGAGGACCTGAAGAACCGCTACATGAACCGCTTCGTCCTCTATCACGTGCTGTCGGACGACCAACAGGACGTCGAGCTGTTCAATGGCGTGCTCGACCAGGCGAAGTGCGCGGAATTCCTCGCCACGCTGACCCCGGCTGACTCGATCGACGAGGCATTCATCTGCGGCCCCGCGCCGATGATGGATGCGGCCGAAGCCGCGCTGAAGGCGGCCGGCGTGCCGCAGGCGAAGGTGCACGTCGAGCGCTTCGGCACGCCGCTGCCGCAGGCCGGTACGCCGGTCGTCGAAATCACCGATCAGACGCCGGCCGCCGACCTGGAAATCGTGCTCGACGGCAAGAAACGCAAGCTGCGCCTGCCGTACGAGGGCGTGAGCCTGCTCGATGTCGGCCTGCGCGCGGGCCTCGCGCTGCCGTACGCGTGCAAGGGCGGCGTGTGCTGCACGTGCCGCGCGAAGGTGCTCGAGGGCGAAGTGCGGATGGAGAAGAACTACACGCTCGAAGAGCATGAAGTGAAGGACGGCTTCGTGCTCACTTGCCAGTGCCACCCGATCAGCGACAAGGTCGTCGTGAGCTACGACGAGCGTTGAGCGACGTCGCGTCGCAGCGCCGGACGGTTTCTCGCCGTCACACATCTCGCTTACACTAGGGGCCGCCGGCCGGCTGGACATCGCAACGTCCGCCCGGCCGGCGGCTTTCTTTTGTTGACGACAGGCCGATGAGTACCATTCATGTGATTCAGGGCGGCACCGCCGCCGCGTCGCTGCGCGAGGCACTCGCGCAAGCCGGACGCGACGAGCTCGTCGTCGGATTGCTCGACGATCTCGGCGTCGGGCCGCTCAAGGGCGCCGACGAGACGCCCGACACGCGCGCCGCCTTCTGGCAGCGCGTGCTCGGCGACCAGATTCCCGACTGGAACGCAGAGATCGAAGGCGAGTTCGCGCGCCTCGACCAGCTCGCGACCGATACCGGCCAGGTGGTGGTGTGGCATGCGCCGAGCGTCGGCGACAAGCTGCTGCTGCGCCGCGTCGCCTATCACCTGCGCAACGTCCCGCAACGCCTGAACGAAGTGCGGCTGTCGGCCGCCGATCTCGACTCGGCGCAGCGCGCGGCGCTGTCGCGCACCGACCAGGCGTGCGCGACCGGCATGTTCTCGCCCGCCGAACTGGCGCGCAAGCGCCCGGTGGCCGCGCCGATCTCGGTGCTGCGCATCGGCCGCCTCGCGCTCGAATGGCAGGAGGCGAAGCACCTGAACGCCGAGCTTCGCTACTGGGTCAGCAACACGATCAAGAGCGGCCACTATGAGGATCTCGACGCGCTGATCGTCGCGCGCGCGGCAACCGACTGGCTGCCCGCGAGACGCCTCGTCGGCAGCATCATGGCCGACGCCGACCGCGGCGGGCTGTTCGTCAGCGACTCGATCGCCTGGTGGCGCTGCCGCGAGCTCGCGGCAACCGGCCGGCTCGAGCTGCAGGACGACGCGCCCGACGCCCTCTCTTCCACGCAGGTGCGCGCGGCCCGCGCGGCCACCACGCACAGCTAATCTTCCGCATTCGACCATGGCCCGTACCCGAGCGCCCGACCACGAATCCCAGCGCGAGCAGATCCTCGATCTGGCCGCCGAGAAATTCGCGCAGACGAGCTACCCGAGCACGTCGATGTCCGATCTCGCGACCGCGAGCGGTACGTCGAAGGCACGCCTCTATCACTATTACGAGAGCAAGGAAGCGATCCTGTTCGACCTGCTCGACCGCTACACGAAACGGCTGATGCTGATCATCGCCGAGGTCGAAGGGGCGAGCCAGCGGCGCGGCCTCAGCGAGCGCGACGCGTTCGCGGAGCTCGTGCGCGCATTCCTCGCCGAGTACGAGACGTCGCACAGCCGTCACGTCGCGCTGCTCAACGACGTGAAGTATCTCGAAGACGCGCAGCGCGAAATCGTGCTCGACCGCCAGCGCGACATCGTCGCGGCGTTCACGCGGCAGCTCGCACGCGCGTACCCCGACCGCATCTCGAAGGAAAACCAGACATCCGTAACGATGATGGTGTTCGGGATGATCAACTGGACCTTCACGTGGTTGAAGCCGGGCGGCCGCCTCGGCTACCGCGACTTCGCCGAGCAGGTGATCGACCTGATCGAGCGCGGGCTGTCGACTGCGGCCTGATTGACGCGCAGCAGCAAGCGTTGCGCGACGGGCACACTGCGCCCGTCCGTCGCACGTTTCATATGATGAATTTTAAATCCGTTAAAAATCAAATAGATACGGATTTAACTAAGCAGATTTAGAATTCATCCTCCAGCTTAAACATCGCCAAATACGGGTTTTCCCCAATCCGAGGGCCGACGGTCGGGTAAAATGCTGTTGCATTGCACAACCCGCTGTACGGTCACACTGAGGAACCCACGATGAACACGCAATTCAACGGCACTGCCGATGTCGTCGGCAACGCCGGTACTGCGCCGGTTCTCGTCAGGGAACTGGCTTCCAAGGACCGTGAGCAAATGCTCACCCACTTTCTCTCGCTCGACGAAGAGGACCGCCTGCTGCGCTTCGGCCAGATGGTGCCCGACCACGTGATCGAGAACTATGTCCGCACGATCGACTTCGGCCGCGACACCGTGTTCGGCGTGTTCGACCACGACCTCGAACTGATCGGCGTCGGCCACCTGGCCTACCTGCCGGCCGAGGGCGACAAGCGCACGGCCGAATTCGGCGTGTCGGTGCTCGAAAGCGCACGCGGCCGCGGCGTCGGCTCGAAGCTGTTCGAGCGCGCGGCGATCCGCAGCCGCAACACGCACGTGACGATGCTGTACATGCACTGCCTGTCGCGTAACGCGACGATGATGCACATCGCGAAGAAATCCGGGATGCGGATCGAGTACGCGTACGGCGAAGCCGATGCGTACCTGTCGCTGCCGCCGGCCGACCACTCGACGATCATCGCCGAGATGCTGCAGGAACAGGCCGCGGTGTTCGACTACGCGATGAAGCGTCAGGCGCGCCGCACGACGAAGTTCATCGAATCGCTGATGCCCGCCGCGCTGACGGCGTAACGTCGACCCTGTCGGCCAGCCGGGCCGCGCCTGCGGCGCGCCCGGCCTCCTCCCTTCCCCGCCGCGCGCTAGCGCACCGAACGAATCGGCAACGCCGTCGTCTCCTTGAAGCATTCGAGCGAAAAGCTCGTCTTCACGTCGATCACCGACGGGTGATGCAGCAGATGCTCCTGCACGAAGCGGGAGAAATGCGCCATGTCCTCGACCTGCACGCGCAGCAGGTAATCCATATCCCCCGTCATCGCGTGGCACGCGACCACTTCCGGCCAGGTCTGCACGGCCGCGCGAAACAGCTCCGCATGGGTCGCGCCCGCACGCGCCGACGTTTCGTCGGCCCGCACCGGCGCCAGGCCGCCGCGCTTCTCGAGCCGTACGCTCACGTACGCGAGCAGGTCGAGCCCGAGCTTCTGCGGATTCAGCAGCGCGACATAGCCGGTGATCACGCCGATCTCCTCGAGCCGCCGGATCCGCCGCAGGCACGGGCTCGGCGACAGGTTCACGCGCTCGGCGATCTCCTGGTTCGACAGGCGCCCGTTCTCCTGAAGAATCGCGAGAATTCGCCGGTCGATGGCATCCAATTCGGCTTGCGCCATCTTCTGCCCTCCAATGAATAGTTAGAGACTGGAAATTGCGCCATCGTAGGTTCAGGCAATTAAGTTCGCAAGTTTACGCTCGCGGCTGCCCGCTACACTCTGTCGCACGTACCGATTCGTCGCACACGCCGCCTCGTGTGCCACGTTCGACATCGAACCAAGCCGGGCATGCGCACGTCGCCCCGGTCGATCGCCCCCACAGGAGACACGCCATGCAGATCCCGAACTGGGACAACCCCGTCGGCACCGACGGCTTCGAATTCATCGAATACACGGCACCGGACCCGAAAGCGCTCGGACAACTGTTCGAACGGATGGGTTTCACCGCGATCGCGCGCCACCGCCACAAGGACGTGACGGTGTACCGCCAGGGCGACATCAACTTCATCATCAACGCCGAACCGGATTCGTTCGCACAACGCTTCGCGCGCCTGCACGGCCCGTCGATCTGCGCGATCGCGTTCCGCGTGCAGGACGCCGCGAAGGCGTACAAGCGCGCGCTCGACCTCGGCGCATGGGGCTTCGACAACAAGACGGGCCCGATGGAGCTGAACATCCCGGCGATCAAGGGCATCGGCGATTCGCTGATCTACTTCGTCGACCGCTGGCGCGGCAAGAACGGCGCGCAACCGGGCGCAATCGGCGACATCAGCATCTATGACGTCGACTTCGAGCCGATCGCCGGCGCGAACCCGAACCCGGTCGGCCACGGCCTCACCTACATCGACCACCTGACGCACAACGTGCATCGCGGCCGCATGCAGGAATGGGCCGAGTTCTACGAGCGCCTGTTCAACTTCCGCGAAGTGCGCTACTTCGACATCGAAGGCAAGGTGACGGGCGTGAAGTCGAAGGCGATGACGTCGCCGTGCGGCAAGATCCGCATCCCGATCAACGAGGAAGGCTCGGATACGGCCGGCCAGATCCAGGAATACCTCGACGCGTACCACGGCGAAGGCATCCAGCACATCGCGCTCGGCGCCACCGACATCTACCAGGCGGTCGACGGCCTGCGCAGCAAGGAAGTGAAGCTGCTCGACACGATCGACACGTATTACGAACTGGTCGACCGCCGCGTGCCGAACCACGGCGAATCGCTGGAAGAACTGAAGAAGCGCAAGATCCTGATCGACGGCGCACGCGACGACCTGCTGCTGCAGATCTTCACCGAGAACCAGATCGGGCCGATCTTCTTCGAGATCATCCAGCGCAAGGGCAACCAGGGCTTCGGCGAAGGCAACTTCAAGGCGCTGTTCGAATCGATCGAGCTCGACCAGATCCGCCGCGGCGTCGTGCAGGACAAGGCCTGACGCAACCGGCGGGCGGCTGCCCGGGGCAACCCGGCAGCCCGCACGATCCGGCGGCACAAAGAAAAAGGGCGGGAATCCCGGGATTCCCGCCCTTTTTGCATTCCGGCGCGGCCCGCGGGCCGCGCGACCGGATCAACGCGCGTTCGCCTTCGACTCGACGGCGCGTTCGGCCGACGGCTGCGCGACGGCGTCCTGGGCCGGCACGATCTGCTGCATCTGCGCGCCGGCTGCCGCCAGTGCGCTCGCGCCTCGCGCGTGCACCGGGCCCGTCATCGAGAAAAACGCGGCGGACACGATCAGGAAACTCTGGATATGACGTGTGTTCATTGCACCTCCTGTAAAACTGCCGGCGCCTCTCCGATTGCGTCGAAACGAACCAACGCGGCCGGGCACCACCAGCAGGCCGACAAGATTAACGGCGTTTGCATGCAGATGGGGCCAGCTTTACATGCTTTTACATGATGTAACTCATGATTCAGCCCCTTTTCTTGATGCGCCGCCGCATTCCCCCCGCGTTCCAACCGATGGGCGGCGGGTTTGCCCCAGTGCTACCATCGCTTAAAACCGGCCAATATGCCGGCCACTGCCGACGCGTCCACAAGATGCCCGAAGCAGTCGAGTTTTGGTGATCCCAAACTGGGTGGAGGAGACAGTTAATGAATGCCCCGCTAGACGCAGGCCAACGCGCGTCGCTAGAAGCCGCGCTGAAGTCCGTCACGCTTGATGACAAATACACACTGGAACGCGGTCGCGCGTACATGAGCGGCATCCAGGCCCTCGTGCGCCTGCCGATGCTCCAGCAGGAACGCGATCGCGCCGCCGGTCTCAATACGGCCGGATTCATCTCCGGCTATCGCGGTTCGCCGCTCGGCGGCCTCGATCTGTCGCTCTGGAAAGCCAAGCAGCACCTGGCAGCCCACCAGATCGTCTTCCAGCCCGGCCTCAACGAAGATCTCGCCGCCACCGCCGTGTGGGGCTCGCAGCAAGTGAACCTGTACCCCGGCGCGAAGCACGACGGCGTGTTCGGCATGTGGTACGGCAAGGGCCCGGGCGTCGACCGCACGGGTGACGTATTCAAGCACGCGAACTCGGCCGGCTCGTCGCAGCACGGCGGCGTGCTGGTGCTCGCCGGTGACGACCACGCGGCGAAATCGTCGACGCTAGCACACCAGTCCGAACACATCTTCAAGGCCTGCGGGCTGCCCGTGCTGTTCCCGTCCAACGTGCAGGAATATCTCGATTTCGGCCTGCACGGCTGGGCCATGAGCCGCTACTCGGGCCTGTGGGTCGCGCTCAAGTGCGTGACGGACGTGGTCGAATCGTCGGCGTCGGTCGACATCGACCCGCATCGCACCGAGATCGTGCTGCCGACCGACTTCATCGTGCCGGAAGGCGGGCTGAACATCCGCTGGCCCGACCCGCCGCTCGTGCAGGAAGCACGGCTGCTCGACTACAAGTGGTACGCGGCGCTCGCCTACGTGCGCGCGAACAAGCTCGACCGCATCGAGATCGATTCGCCGAGCGCGCGCTTCGGGATCATGACGGGCGGCAAGGCTTACCTCGACGTGCGCCAGGCGCTGACCGACCTCGGCCTCGACGACGAAACCTGCGCGCGGATCGGCATCCGGCTCTACAAGGTCGGCTGCGTGTGGCCGCTCGAAGCGCAGGGCGCACAGGCGTTCGCGCGCGGGCTCGACGAAATCCTCGTCGTCGAGGAAAAGCGCCAGATCCTCGAATACGCGATCAAGGAAGAGCTGTACAACTGGCCCGACGGCCAGCGGCCGCGCGTGTTCGGCAAGTTCGACGAGAAGGACGGCGCCGGCGGCGAATGGTCGGTGCCGATGGGCAACTGGCTGCTGCCCGCGCACTACGAGCTGTCGCCGGCGATCATCGCGAAGGCGATCGCGACGCGCCTCGAGAAGTTCGAGCTGCCGTCCGACGTGCGTGCGCGCATCGCCGCACGGCTCGCCGTGATCAACGCGAAGGAAATGGCGCTCGCGAAGCCGCACGTGCAGACCGAGCGCAAGCCGTGGTTCTGCTCGGGCTGCCCGCACAACACGTCGACCAACGTGCCGGAAGGCTCGCGCGCGATCGCCGGCATCGGCTGCCACTACATGACCGTGTGGATGGACCGCAGCACGAGCACCTTCAGCCAGATGGGCGGCGAAGGCGTGCCGTGGATCGGCCAGGCGCCGTTCACGGACGAGAAGCACGTGTTCGCGAACCTCGGCGACGGCACCTATTTCCACTCGGGCCTGCTGGCCGTGCGCGCGGCGATCTCGTCGAAGGCGAACATCACCTACAAGATCCTGTACAACGACGCGGTCGCGATGACGGGCGGCCAGCCGGTGGACGGCGTGCTGACGGTGCCGCAGATCACGCACCAGCTCGCGTCCGAAGGCGCGAAGAAGATCGTGATCGTCACCGACGAGCCGGAGAAGTACGACAGCCAGAAGGCGCTGCTCGCGCCGGGCGTGCCGATCCATCACCGCGACCAGCTCGACGACGTGCAGCGCGAGCTGCGCGAGATCGAAGGCACGACGATCCTGATCTACGACCAGACCTGCGCGACCGAGAAACGCCGCCGCCGCAAACGCGGCACGTATCCGGACCCGGCGAAGCGCGTCGTGATCAACGACGCGGTGTGCGAAGGCTGCGGCGACTGCTCGGTGCAGTCGAACTGCCTGTCGGTCGAGCCGCTGGAAACCGAATTCGGCACGAAGCGCCAGATCAACCAGTCGAGCTGCAACAAGGACTTCTCGTGCGTGAAGGGCTTCTGCCCGAGCTTCGTCACGGTCGAGGGCGGCCAGCTGAAGAAGCCGAAGGCCGTGTCGGTCGACGGCAACGCACTGCCGCCGATCCCTGAGCCGACGCTGCCGGACATCGACCGCGCATACGGCGTGCTCGTCACGGGCGTCGGCGGCACGGGCGTCGTCACGATCGGCGCGCTGCTCGGGATGGCCGCGCACCTGGAAAACAAGGGCGTGACCGTGCTCGACGTCACCGGCCTCGCGCAGAAAGGCGGCGCCGTGATGAGCCACGTGCAGATCTCGCACGCGCCGACCGACATCCACGCAACGCGGATCGCGATGGGCGAAGCCGACCTCGTGATCGGCTGCGACGCGATCGTCACGGCCGGCGACGAGTGCACGTCGCGGATGCGGCACGACACGACGCGCGTGGTCGTCAACAGTGCGCAGACGCCGACCGCCGAGTTCATCAAGAACCCGAACTGGGCGTTCCCCGGCCTGTCCGCCGAAAACGACATCCGTGCGGCGGCAGGCGTTGACGTCGACTTCATCGACGCGAACCGCTTCGCGGTCGCGCTGCTCGGCGACGCGATCTACACGAACCCGTTCGTGCTCGGCTACGCGTGGCAGAAAGGCTGGCTGCCGCTCACGCTCGCGTCGCTCGTCCGTGCGATCGAGCTGAATGCGGTATCGGTCGAGAAGAACCGTGCGGCATTCGACTGGGGCCGCCGTGCCGCGCACGACCTGGCGAGCGTGAAGCAGGCCGCGGCCGGCGACACGCGCGCCGCGCAAGGCGCCACGGTGATCGCGCTGCACACGAAGAAGGCGGTCGACGCGCTGATCGCGAAGCGCGTGGAATTCCTCACCGCGTACCAGAACGCCGCGTACGCGTCGCGCTATGCAGCGTTCGTCGACACGGTGCGGGCGGCCGAGCGTACGCTGGCAGACGGCGACACGGTGCAGGAGCAGCTGACCGAAGCGGTCGCGCGCAACCTGTTCAAGCTGATGGCGTACAAGGACGAATACGAGGTCGCGCGGCTGCAGTCCGATCCGGCGTTCCTCGCCCGTCTGACCGCGCAGTTCGAAGGCGACTGGAAGCTGAAATTCCACCTCGCGCCGCCGCTGTTCGCAAAGACGGATGCACACGGCCATCTCGTGAAGAAGGCGTACGGCCCGTGGATGATGTCGGCGTTCCGGCTGCTCGCGAAGGCGAAGTTCCTGCGCGGCACGGGGCTCGACCCGTTCGGCCGTACCGAGGAGCGTCGCACCGAGCGCGCGCTGATCGGCGAGTACGAAGCGCTGATCGGCGAGGTGCTCGCCAGGCTGAACGCGTCCAACCGCCCGCTCGCCCTCGAGCTCGCGGCGCTGCCGGACGGCATTCGCGGCTACGGCCACGTGAAGGAGAACAACCTGCGCGCGGTACGCCAGAAGTGGAACACGCTGCTCGCGAAGTGGCGGGCGCCGGCCGGCGGCCAGTCGCACCAGCAGGTCGCGTAAGTCACGGCACACGGCCGGCGTTCGCGGTTCGGACGCCCGCCCGGTGCCGCCAGCGCTTCACGATAAAAAAACGCCACGGAACGCAGGTTCCGTGGCGTTTTTCATTGCGCCGCGCCCGAAGCGCGGCACACGCGGGCGTGGACTTACTTCGTGTTCACGTTCGCGGCGGCAACGGCCGTCATGTTGATGATCCGGCGCACGGTCGCAGCCGGCGTCAGGATGTGGACCGGCTTCGCCGCGCCGAGCAGGAACGGGCCGACCGTCACGCCTTCGCCGCCGACCATCTTCAGCAGGTTGTACGCGATGTTCGCCGCTTCGACGTTCGGCATGATCAGCAGGTTCGCTTCACCCGACAGCGTCGTGCCGGGGAATGCCTGCTTGCGGATCATTTCCGACAGCGCCGCGTCGCCGTGCATTTCGCCGTCGACTTCCAGGTTCGGTGCGCGTTCGACGATCAGCTTGCGAGCCTCGCCCATCCGGCGCGACGACGCCGACGGCGCGCTTCCGAAGTTCGAGTTCGACAGCAGCGCAGCCTTCGGCGCAATGCCGAAGCGCTCGATCTCGGCCGCGGCCTGGATCGTCATGTCGGCGAGCTGTTCGGCGCTCGGCAGCTCGTTCACGTACGTGTCGCACACGAACAGGTTACGGCCCGGCAGCATCAGCAGGTTCATCGCCGCGAAGTGCTCGGCGCCCTTCGCACGGCCCAGCACCTGCTCGATGAACTTCAGGTGGCTGTGGAACGTGTCGATCATCCCGCAGATCATGCCGTCGGCATCGCCCAGGTGCACGAGCATCGCGCCGATCAGCGTGTTGAACTTGCGCATCGCGGCCTTCGCGACTTCCGGCGTCACGCCGTCACGCGCGCCGATCTCCTGATACGCCTGCCAGTAGCGGTGGTAGCGCGCATCGTCTTCCGGATCGACGATTTCGAAATCGATGCCGGCCTTCAGCTTCGAGCCGATCTTCTGCAAGCGCATGTCGACGACCGACGGACGGCCGACGATGATCGGCTTCGCGATCTTTTCCTGCAGCACGAACTGCGCGGCGCGCAGCACGCGCTCGTCCTCGCCCTCGGCGAACACGATGCGGGCCTGCTTCTGCTTCGCGGTCGCGAACACCGGGCGCATCACCATGCCGGTGCGGTAGACGGTCGCGCCGAGCTGCTCGCGGTAAGCGTCCATGTCCTGGATCGGACGGGTGGCGACGCCCGAATCCATCGCGGCTTGCGCGACGGCCGGCGCGATCTTGATGATCAGGCGCGGATCGAACGGCTTCGGAATCAGGTAGTCCGGCCCGAATTCGAGCGAGTGGCCTTCATACGCCTTCGCGACTTCTTCGCTCTGGTCGGTTTCCTGCGCCAGCTCGGCGATCGCGCGCACGCACGCGAGCTTCATTTCTTCCGTGATCGTCGTCGCGCCGACGTCGAGCGCGCCGCGGAAGATGAACGGGAAGCACAGGACGTTGTTGACCTGGTTCGGGTAGTCCGAACGGCCGGTTGCGACGATCGCGTCCGGGCGCACGGCCTTCGCGTCTTCCGGGCGGATTTCCGGTTCCGGGTTCGCGAGCGCCAGGATCAGCGGGCGGTCGCCCATCGTCTTGACCATGTCCTGCTTCAGCACGCCCGCGCTCGAGCAGCCGAGGAACACGTCCGCGCCGACGATCGCGTCGGCGAGCGTGCGTGCGTCGGTGGTCGCCGCATAGCGCTGCTTCGACGGATCGAGGTTGCCGCGCCCTTCGTAGATCACGCCCTTCGAATCGGCGACGAGGATGTTCGACTTCGTCAGGCCGAGGTTCACCAGCAGGTCCAGACACGCGATCGCAGCTGCGCCCGCGCCCGAGCACACGAGCTTCACTTCGGACAGCTTCTTGCCGACGACCTTCAGGCCGTTCAGGATCGCGGCCGACGCGATGATCGCGGTGCCGTGCTGGTCATCGTGGAAGACCGGGATCTTCATGCGCTCGCGCAGCTTCTGCTCGATGTAGAAGCATTCCGGCGCCTTGATGTCCTCGAGGTTGATGCCGCCGAGCGTCGGCTCGAGCATCGCGATCGCCTCGACGAGCTTGTCGGGGTCCGACTCCGACAGTTCGATGTCGAACACGTCGATGCCCGCGAATTTCTTGAAGAGGCAGCCCTTGCCTTCCATCACCGGCTTCGCGGCGAGCGGGCCGATGTTGCCGAGGCCGAGCACGGCCGTGCCGTTCGTGATGACGCCGACGAGGTTGCCGCGCGACGTGTACTTCTGCGCGTCGAGCGGATCGGCGTGGATCGCTTCGCACGCGGCGGCGACGCCCGGCGAGTATGCGAGCGACAGATCGAGCTGGTTCGACAGCGGCTTGGTCGGGGTGACCGAAATCTTGCCGGGTTTCGGGTTCAGGTGATAAGCGAGTGCGGCCTGCTTCAGTTGTTCGTCCATGATTGACCTGCGAGAGACATGCGAAATATTGACGGTTCAGTACACAGCACCTTCGGCCGCGTCTGCTTGAATCGAGAGGGTGATCGACTGCGAGACGGCACGCGACGCGCCGGATCGGCACGCCATCGAACCTTGGCGGGTGGCAAGAGGAAAGTACAAAGTACTGAACGATTTCTAAGGGTCGCCTAGTGTACACCCCACGCATGACGCATGTTGGTGCAGCGCCGCATCCTCTGCATCAACACGCGAGCGGTCCGGCCCCGCTTGTTTCGCCGGTGGTGAGCCGCGCGGCGAACCCGCGCGAATTCCGCCGAAAACCGGCCTGAATCGGGTAAAATAGCGGGCTACGCGCGCAGCGATGCGATTGGCCCTCCGATCGCGCCCCGGCCCCCCGGGCAGGTTCCCCTTGCTGCGCCACCGGGCCCGCGCCCGCTCTTCGCTCATCACCCAAGGAATGCCCATGACAGGCTACGATCGTCAGTCGATCTCGGATACGACCGCCAAAATCCTGCTCGAAGTACAGGCAGTGCACTTCAACGCAGAAAAACCGTTCATCTTCACGTCCGGCTGGGCAAGCCCCGTCTATATCGACTGCCGCAAGCTGATTTCGTATCCGCGCGTGCGCCGCGCGCTGATGGAAATGGCTGAAACGACGATCACGCGCGACATCGGTTTCGAGCAGATCGACGCGGTGGCAGGCGGCGAAACGGCCGGCATCCCGTTCGCGGCATGGATCGCGGACCGGATGATGGTGCCGATGCAGTACGTGCGCAAAAAGCCGAAGGGTTTCGGCCGCAACGCGCAGATCGAAGGCCACCTGGAAGAAGGCTCGCGCGTGCTGCTCGTGGAAGACCTGACGACCGACAGCCGCAGCAAGATCAACTTCGTCAACGCGCTGCGCACCGCAGGCGCGACGGTGAACCACTGCTTCGTGCTGTTCCACTACAACATCTTCAAGGAAAGCGTGTCGGTCCTGAAGGACATCGATGTCGACTTGCACGCGCTCGCCACGTGGTGGGACGTGCTGCGCGTCGCGAAGGCGTCCGGCTACTTCGAGACGAAGACGCTCGACGAAGTCGAGAAATTCCTGCACGCACCGGCCGAGTGGTCGGCTGCGCACGGCGGCGCGACGTCCCCGAAGGACTGACGCCGCGCCGGCCCGCTGGCCGGCGTCCTGGCTCAAAAAGCCGCCCGCTTCATCGCGGGCGGCTTTTTTTTCGTCCATCGGTTCGCGCAGGAAACGATCGCGACCACGGGTCGCGGCGTGCATCGCTCATCGAACCCTAATGCTAGACTTGATCCATCGCTGCCATCAGCTGCGCAGGCAACGCACTACGCCAACAACGCCGGGCGCATCGGTCCGGCCCACGTGACGGGAGAAGCGCCATATGCGTGTGGATCGCCGGATCACTCCGCCTGCGCCATCGGGTCGCCCGCCGCCGTTCCTCGCCGCCCTCCTTTACGCCGCCCTCCTCACTGCCCTGCCCGCGCATGCGGAAGGCCCGTTCACCGTGACGAGTGACGACCTGAGCCCGGGCGGGCGCGTCCGCGCCGCGAACGTGTTCGACCGCGGCGACTGCAAGGGCGGCAACCACTCGCCGCAACTCACCTGGCACAACCCGCCGCCCGGCACGCACGGCTATGCGGTCACGATCTTCGATCCCGACGCGCCGGGGCACGGCTGGTGGCACTGGGCCGTGGCGGGCATTCCGGCGACGGTCATGAGCCTGCCCGCCGACGCGAGCGCGTCGGGCTTCCTGCGGCGCATCGGCGCGAGCGAGGCGCGCAACGACTTCGGGATCGACGGCTACGGCGGCCCGTGCCCGCCGCCCGGCAAGCCGCACCGCTACGTGATCACCGTCTACGCGCTCAAGGGCGACGACCTGCGCGTCGCGCAGGGCCGCCCCGCCCCGATGTTCGAGCATGAGATCGGCACGCTGGCGATCGGCACCGCGCAACTCACGGTCAACTACGGGCAATAACGGGCGCCGGGCGTCGGCCATCGCGCGCCGACGCGCACCGGCCGGTGTCGTTCAGTCAGTGGCAACG
>NZ_JAAGPO010000197.1:0-18640 GCF_017104825.1 Burkholderia sp. Ac-20345
GACGCAGGCGTCGGGCTGGCGATAGCGCTTCCTGAAGTACGCGTGCATCGCGCGCTCCGTCACTTCGCGGTCGTTGCGCGCTTCGACGATGCGCATCAGTTCATGCTCGACGTGTTCGTAATCGCGCGCTCGCCGGCGAGCTTCACGACACCGCGCGCGGTCGACAGCGGCACGACCGCCGCCACGCCGAGCTCGACGGCCTTCTCGATTACCCAGTCCATCTTGTCGCCGCCGGCGATGCCTTGCGCGAGCGTCACGCGATAGGGCGGCTCGGCTTCGGCCGGTTCGAACGCGTCGATCTGCGCGAGCGCGCTGCGCTTGTCGATCTCGACGAGCCGCGCGCGGTACTGGCCGCCGGTGCCGTCGAACAGCGCGAGCACGTCGCCGGGCTGCAGGCGCAGCACCTGCGCGTGGCGCGCGACATCGGCCGGCAACGCGAGCGTGGCGTCGGCGCGCAGTGCCGCGTCGACGAAAAAGCGCGGCACGGCCGCGGTGGTAGTGGCTTCGTTCATGCGTGTAGCGGTTTGGGTCATGCGTCGAGGCGGTGTCCGAGTGCCCACCGGTAGCCGTCGAGATCCTCGATCTGAGCGAACCGGTCGCCCCAGAACTGATCCTGCGGCGGGCTCAGCGATTTCGCGCCCGCGTCGAGCGCGCGCTGCCAGGTGGCGTCGACATCGTCGACATACAGGTAGAACGATTGCGGTGCGGTGGCGTTCGCGCTCTTCGGCGTGAGCGCGGTCGAGCCGAACGCGCCCTCGGGCGCGAACATCACGATCAGCTGGCCGCGGTAGGCCATCTCGACGTGCATGATCGCGCCGTCCTCGTCGTGCACGTCGCGCAGCTCGAAGCCGAATGCGGCCTTGAAGAAATCGATGGCTGCGCGCGCGTTGCGTACGGCCAGGTAGGGCGTCAACCAAGGCACGTTGGCCGGACGTGGATCGGTCATGAAAATCTCCTGTGTGGGCGCTTCGGCGCTTGCGCTGATTCCGTGCTTCGGCGTTCGTTCAGGGGGCGTCGCGGTGTCCGGGGCGTTTCGCCCCGGTGCCGGACATCACGAATCCTGCGAAGTCGCGATGGAAAAACGGAGCGAGGCGGCCGCGCGGACGCTCAGCGGCGGACACCCAGTGTATCGCGCAGCGCGCACGGCAGGGCAAAGAGGGACGCATGCAGCCGCGCGTCGTAGTAGCGCAAGCCCTGGACGCGGCGGGCGGCGAGCCGTTCGTCGATGTCGTGTGCGAACAGCGCGGCCGCGTCGAGCGTGTCGCTCGCGATCGCCATCAGCCACTGCGAGCCATAGAGCGGCACGTGCGCGGACAGCGGATCGACGACCGCGAAGCTCGCGCGCAGGTCGTCGAGCAGCGCGGCGATGCGCGCCGCATGGAATACCGGCGAGCCGAGGTGTATCGAGATCGCGCCGCACGGCGCGAGGATCCGCTTGAGCCGCGCGTAGAACGCACGCGTATAGAGGCCGGCTGCCGGCGAATCGGGCGGCGTGAGGTCGAACACGACGAGATCGAAATGTTCGACGGTCGAATCGACGAAATGCGCGGCGTCGCCGATCACGACCTCGACACGCGGGTCGTCGAGCGCGCCCTGGTGCACGTCGTCGAGATAACGGCGCGCCATCCCGACCACCTCGTCGTCGAGTTCCGCGATCACGATCCGCTCGATGCACGCATGCTTGAGCAGCTGGCGCGCCGCGCCGCCGTCGCCGCCGCCGAGCACGAGCGCCCGGCGCGGCGACGGATGCGCGAGCGCGGCCGGGTGCGTCATGCACTCGTGATAGACGTACTCGTCGCCGACCGACGTCATCGGCCGGCCGTCCAGCGTGAACAGGCGGCCGAGCTGCGGGGTTTCCCAGACCTCGATCTGCTGGTGCGGCGACGCGACGTGCGCGAGCCGCCGGGCGTTCGGGAAACCGTAGGCGGAGTCGGGCGTAGGGTGGAAGAGAAGAGTCGTGCTCACGGGCGGGCCACTCCGGGCAGGCAGTTCCGACGTCTGAATTATAGGAGGCGGGCGGTTTGACGGAAAACCGTGCCGGAACACTACTCGCCGACAAGGGAAATGTCAGCCCATCTGTTAAAATGACGAGCTTTGCAGCCCCGTCCGTAGGCTCCGTCCGCTTCGCGTCCGTCAGGCGCCGCACCGCGCGCCGGGAACGATTGACGCTCGAGCTTCCGGATGCCGCCGTGCCCCCGTTTCCTCGACTCGTTCTCCGGACTCGACATGACGACTTCGTCTCCCGCCTCCACCACCCTGATGGCCAACGCGATCCGTGCGCTCGCGATGGACGCCGTTCAGCAAGCGAACTCCGGCCACCCCGGCATGCCGATGGGCATGGCCGAAATCGGCGTCGCGCTCTGGTCGCGCCATCTGAAACACAACCCGACGAACCCGCACTGGGCGGACCGCGACCGCTTCGTGCTGTCGAACGGCCATGGCTCGATGCTGCTGTACTCGCTGCTGCACCTGACCGGCTACGATCTGCCGATGGAAGAGTTGAAGAACTTCCGCCAGTTGCACTCGAAGACGCCGGGCCACCCGGAATACGGCATCACGCCGGGCGTCGAGACGACCACCGGCCCGCTCGGCCAGGGCCTCGCGAACGCGGTCGGCATGGCCCTCGGCGAAGCGCTGATGGCCGACGAGTTCAACCGTGACGGCGCGAAGATCGTCGATCACCACACGTACGTGTTCCTCGGCGACGGCTGCCTGATGGAAGGCATCTCGCACGAAGCCTGCTCGCTCGCCGGCACGCTGAAGCTGAACAAGCTGATCGCGCTGTACGACGACAACGGCATCTCGATCGACGGCGACGTCGTGAACTGGTTCCACGACGATACCCCGAAGCGTTTCGAAGCCTACGGCTGGAACGTGATCCCGAACGTGAACGGCCATGACGTCGACGCGGTCGACGCGGCCATCGCGAAGGCGAAGCTGTCGGACAAGCCGACGCTGATCTGCTGCAAGACGGTGATCGGCCAGGGCGCGGCGACCAAGGCCGGCGGCCACGACGTGCATGGCGCGGCGCTCGGCGCGGAAGAAATCGCGAAGACGCGCGAAGCGCTCGGCTGGACGTGGGCGCCGTTCGTGATTCCGCAGGAAGTCTATGCGGCATGGGACGCGAAGGAAGCCGGCAAGCGCGCGGAAACCGACTGGGACGCGAAGTTCGCTGCATATCGCGCCAAGTTCCCGGCAGAAGCCGCCGAATTCGAGCGCCGGATGGCCAACCAGCTGCCGGCCGACTGGGCCGAGAAGGCTGCGGCGATCATCGCCGGCGCGAACGAGCGCGGCGAAACGGTGGCGACCCGCAAGGCGTCGCAGCAGGCGATCGAAGGTCTGGCTGCCGCGCTGCCCGAGCTGCTCGGCGGCTCGGCCGACCTGACCGGCTCGAACCTGACCAACTGGAAGGCGTCGAAGGCCGTCCGTGCGAATCCGGAAGGCCCCGGCGTCCAGCTGGGCAACCACATCAACTACGGCGTGCGCGAATTCGGCATGAGCGCCGCGATCAACGGTCTCGCGCTGCACGGCGGCCACAAGCCGTTCGGCGGCACGTTCCTGACGTTCTCCGACTACAGCCGCAACGCGCTGCGCGTGGCCGCGCTGATGAAGCTGCCGTCGATCTTCGTGTTCACGCACGATTCGATCGGCCTCGGCGAAGACGGCCCGACGCACCAGTCGATCGAGCACGTGTCGAGCCTGCGCCTGATCCCGAACCACGACGTATGGCGTCCGGCCGACACGGTCGAAACGGCCGTCGCATGGACGCACGCGGTCGCAGCCGACCGTCCGTCGAGCCTGATCTTCAGCCGCCAGAACCTGGCATTCAACCCGCGCACGGATTCGCAGATCGCGAACATCGACAAGGGCGGCTACGTGCTGAAGGACTGGGACGAAGAGATCGTCGCGCGCAAGATCATCCTGATCGCGACGGGCTCGGAAGTCGAACTCGCGATGAAGGCCGTCGAGCCGCTCGCGCAGCAAGGCATCGCGGCACGCGTCGTGTCGATGCCGTCGACCAACGTGTTCGACCGCCAGGACGCCGAATATCGCGAACGCGTGCTGCCGCACGGCGTGCGCCGCGTCGCGATCGAAGCGGGCGTGACGGCCTTCTGGCACAAGTACGTCGGCCTCGAAGGCGGCGTCGTCGGGATCGACACGTTCGGTGAATCGGCGCCGGCCGGCGTGCTGTTCAAGTACTTCGGCTTCACCGTCGAGCACGTCGTCGAGACCGCCAAGGCCGTGCTGGCCTAAAAGCATACGCGACGCGCGCTACCCCTCGCGCGCGTCGCACCGTGAAGCTGCACGAAACGAATTTTTTTCAGCCATCAGGAGATAGACCATGACGATTCGCGTCGCAATCAACGGCTACGGCCGCATCGGCCGCAACACGCTGCGCGCGTTCTACGAGAACGGCAAGAAGCACGACATCGAGATCGTCGCGATCAACGATCTGGGCGATGCGAAGACCAACGCGCACCTGACCCAGTACGACACCGCGCACGGCAAGTTCCCGGGTGAAGTGTCGGTCGACGGCGATTACCTCATCGTGAACGGCGACAGGATCCGCGTGCTGGCGAACCGCAACCCGGCCGAACTGCCGTGGGGCGAGCTCGGTGTCGACATCGTGATGGAGTGCACGGGCTTCTTCACGACGAAGGAAAAGGCGAGCGCGCACCTGAAGGGCGGCGCGAAGAAGGTGATCATCTCGGCGCCGGGCGGTAAGGACGTCGACGCAACGATCGTCTACGGCGTGAACCACAACGTGCTGAAGGCCGAGCACACCGTGATCTCGAACGCATCGTGCACGACGAACTGCCTCGCACCGCTCGTCAAGCCGCTGCACGACAAGATCGGCCTCGAAACGGGCCTGATGACGACGATCCACGCTTACACCAACGACCAGGTGCTGACGGACGTCTATCACGAAGACCTGCGCCGCGCGCGTTCGGCCACGCACAGCCAGATCCCGGCGAAGACGGGTGCTGCTTCGGCGGTCGGCCTGGTGCTGCCGGAACTGAACGGCAAGCTCGACGGCTACGCGATCCGCGTCCCGACGATCAACGTGTCGATCGTCGACCTGTCGTTCATCGCGAAGCGCGACACGACGGTCGAGGAAGTCAACGCGATCATGAAGGAAGCATCGGAAGGCGCGCTGAAGGGCATCCTCGGCTACAACACCGCACCGCTGGTGTCGATCGACTTCAACCACAACCCGGCTTCGTCGACGTTCGACGCAACGCTGACCAAGGTGTCGGGCCGCCTCGTGAAGGTGTCGAGCTGGTACGACAACGAGTGGGGTTTCTCGAACCGTATGCTGGATACGGCTGTCGCGTTCGCGAACGCGAAGTAATCCCGCACGTTGCGCGGCCGCCGCAAGGCGGCCTGCGTAGCGAACGAGCCCGGCCCGGTTTTCCGGCCGGGCTTTTTTATTGCCCGCCGTTATTGCTTGATACCGCCGTCACGTGCTCGAGCGCGGTGACGAACGCGCGCTTCAGCGGGCTGTCGAGATCGGTCCACGCGAGACCGATGCCGGTGCGGTGCCCGGCCAGGTCGAGCGGCCGCGCGAGCACGTTCGGCGGCAGCGCGCTGGCGGCTTCTGCCGGAATCAGCCCGATGCCCATCCCCGCCGCGACGAGCGCGAGCATCGTCGTGAATTCCCCGAACTCCTGCGCGATTTCGAGCGTCGTGCCCGCGCGGCTCAGCGCGAGCAGCATGTCGTCGTGAAAGCCCGGCGCGTAGCGGCGCGCGAGCACGAACGCGGGCTGGCCGCGCAGCGCGGCCGGTGAGATCGCATCGTGTGCGGCGAGCGGATGGTCGAGCGGCAGCGCGACGACGAAGCCTTCCTCGAGCACCACGCGCGTGTCGATGCCCGCATACGCGGCCGGCAGCCGGATCATCCCGAAATCGATCCGCCGGTCGCGCAGCGCGGCGATCTGGTCGGGCGTCGGCATGTCCTTCAGTTCGAGCGTGATCAGCGGATAGCGCTCGCGCATCGTACGCAGCACGGCCGGCAGCAGCGTAGGCAGCACCGACGACACGAACGCGATCCGCAGCGTGCCGATCTCGCCGCGGCTCGACAGCCGCGCCATCTGTTCCGCGCGCGCGGCCTGCTGCAGCGTGGCGCGCGCTTCGGGCAGGAACACGCGCCCCGTATCGCTCAGTTCGACCTTGTGCCGGTCGCGCTCGAACAGGCGCGCGCCGAGTTCTTCCTCGAGCGCCTTGATCTGCATGCTCAGCGCGGGCTGCACGATGAACAGGCGCTGCGCGGCGCGCCCGAAATGCAGCTCTTCCGCGAGCGTGACGAAGGCGCGCAATTGCTTGAGTTCCATGGGCGGCGGGCAGGCGAGGGCGGTAATCAGGTTTCATGATAACCGGATCAAAAAAGACCATTGGCGCGACGCCCGGCCAGCAGCCGAAGATACCGTCAACGCGAGACCGGCCGCGATGGGCCGCCGGCTCGACTGGCACGAGGAGACACGCATGACCAACGCGCTTGAACGGTTCCGCCTCGACGGCCGCCGCGCACTGATTACCGGTTCCGGACGCGGGATCGGGCTGACGCTCGCCCGCGGGCTGGCCGAAGCGGGGGCGGCGATCGTCATCAACGATCGCAATGAGGAGAAGGCCGCGACGCTCGTGCGGCACCTGCGCGAGGAAGGCTTCACGGCCGACTACGCGGTATTCGACGTCGCCGAGCACGCGCAGGTGCGCGCGGCGATCGACGATTTCGAGGCGCGTGTCGGCGCGATCGACATCCTCGTGAACAACGCGGGCATCCAGCGCCGCGCGCCGCTCGACGCGTTCGAACCGGACGACTGGCATGCGCTGATGCGCGTGAACCTCGACGGCGTGTTCAACGTCGCGCAGGCCGTCGCGCGGCACATGATCGCGCGCGGCCGCGGCAAGATCATCAACATCTGCTCGGTGCAGAGCGAGCTCGCGCGGCCGACGATCGCGCCGTATGCGGCGACCAAGGGCGCGGTGCGGATGCTGACGAAAGGGATGTGCGCCGACTGGGCGCGCCACGGCATCCAGGCGAACGGCCTCGCGCCCGGCTATTTCGAAACCGAACTCAACCGCGCGCTGGTCGACGATGCGGCGTTCTCGGACTGGTTGTGCAAGCGCACGCCGGCCGGCCGCTGGGGGCGCGTCGACGAGCTGTGCGGCGCGGCGATCTTCCTCGCATCGGCCGCGTCCGATTTCGTGAACGGCCAGACGCTGTTCGTCGACGGCGGCCTGACCAGCGCCGTCTGAGCGGCGGCGTGCCCGCGCCGTGCGCGGAGCGCCGTTGCGCCGGCTGAGGCCGGCATCCGAATTCCCAGAAGAGCCCGCCGCACGAGCGGGCCGATGTCCCGGTCGCACGACACGCGGCCGGGTTCCGGAACGGAAGGCAGGAGACAGGAGACAACGATGGATCGCATTTCCCCGCCGCCCGCGCGGCACGATGCAGGGTCCGGCGCGCCGGGCGAGACCGCCGGGCGCCGCGGCGTCGACACGAAGCAGCTCAACCGCGCGGCATGGACCTGCTCGCTCGGCAGCGCGCTCGAATACTACGATTTCGCGTTGTACACGCTCGCGTCGGCGCTGGTGTTCGGGCCGCTGTTCTTTCCCGCGCAGACTGCCGAGATGCGGCTGATCGCGAGCTTCGGCACCTACTTCGTCGGCTTCGCGGTGCGCCCGCTCGGCGGCGTCGTGTTCGGCGTGCTCGGCGACCGCATCGGCCGCAAGTTCGTGCTGACCGCGACGGTACTGCTGATGGGTGTCGCGAGCACGCTGATCGGCGTGCTGCCGACCTTCGCGACGGCCGGCTACTGGGCGCCCGCGCTGCTGATCCTGCTGCGCATCCTGCAGGGCCTCGGTGCCGGCGCGGAACAGGCCGGCGCCGCGGTGCTGATGACCGAATATGCGCCGCCGGGCAAGCGCGGCTTCTATGCGTCGCTGCCGTTCCTCGGCATCCAGCTCGGCACGGTGCTGGCGGCGGCCGTCTATTTCCTGCTGCTCGCGAACATCGATCGCGTGACGGACGGCTGGGGCTGGCGCGTGCCGTTCCTGTTCAGCGCGGTGATCGTCGCGGTCGGGATCTACATGCGCGTGCGGCTGCACGAGTCGCCGACCTTCGTGCGGCTCGAGAAGCGCGCGCAGGTCTCGACGAATCCGCTGAAGAGCGCCGTGCAGCATTCGAAGCGCTCGCTGCTGATCGGCATCGGCCTGCGGATGGCCGAGAACGGCGGCTCGTCGATCTACCAGGCGCTCGCGGTCAGCTATCTCGCCGGCGTGATCGGGATGAAGGGGCCGATCGGCGCGCTCGCGCTGGTGTGCGCGGCGACCGTCGGCGCGTGCACGGTGCCGCTGGCCGGCTGGCTGAGTGACCGCTTCGGCCGTGTGCGCGTGTATCGCACGTTCGCGTGGCTGCAGCTCGCGCTCGCATTCCCGGTGTGGTGGATCTTCAGTCACGGCAACGTGGTCGCGAGCGTGATCGCGATCTCGGTTGCGCAGGGCTTCGCGAACTGGGGGATGCTCGGCGCGCAGGCCGCGCTGCTGCCCGAACTGTTCGGCGCGCGCCATCGCTACATGGGCGTGTCGTTCTCGCGTGAAGTATCGGCGGTGCTTGCGGGCGGGATCGCGCCGCTCGTCGGCGCGACGATCATCGCGACCGTGATCGCGCTGCACGGCGGCGACCACGCGGCCGGCGTGCGCGCGTGGGTGCCGATCGCCGCGTACCTGGTGCTGCTGACGCTGATCACGCTGTTCACGACGTCGCGGATGCCGGAAACGCTGAACCGCGATCTCGACGATCCGCTCGACGCGGCGCAGGCGGCGTCGGCACCGGACGCCGATCCGCTCGCGCGGCACGCATGAACGGGCCGGGCGGCTGACGCGGCCCGGCACGCTTTCGCATTCAACTTATCTCGACAGGAGCAAGCGCAGATGGCGCACGAATCGACCCAGCGGCCCGAACTGCTGATGACGGGCCCTTACCAGCCGTGGGACGACGCATGGCTGTCGGCCGGCTACGACGTCCACCGGCTGTGGGAGGCCGCCGACCGTGCGGCATTCCTCGCCGAACACGGCGCCGGCGTGCGCGCGATCGCGACGCGCGGCGATCTCGGCGCGAATGCCGAGCTGATCGCAGCGCTGCCGAAGCTCGAGATCATCTCTTGCTACGGCGTCGGCACCGATGCGATCGATCTCGCCGCCGCGCGCGAGCGCGGCATCCGCGTGACGAATACGCCCGACGTGCTGACCGGCGATGTGGCCGATCTCGGCGTCGGGCTCGCGCTCGCGATGCTGCGCCGGATTGGCGCCGGCGATGCGTACGTGCGTTCCGGCGCATGGCGCGACGGTGACATGCCGCTCGTCACGCGGCTTTACGGCAAGCGCGTCGGCGTGGTCGGCTTCGGCCGGATCGGCACGACGATCGCGCGCCGGCTGTCCGGCTTCGACGTCGAGCTCGGCTACTTCGACGTCACGCCGCGCGCGGACAGCCCGCACCGCTTCTTCGGCGATCTTGCGGCGCTGGCCGGCTGGTGCGACCTGCTGATCGTCACGCTCGCGGGCGGGCCGACGACGCGTCACCTCGTCGACGCGGCCGTGCTCGATGCGCTCGGGCCGCAAGGCTACCTGGTGAACGTGTCGCGCGGCACGACCGTCGACGAACCGGCGCTGCTCGACGCACTCGAGCGCAATGCGATCGCCGGCGCCGCGCTCGACGTGTTCTGGAACGAGCCGCGCATCGACCCGCGTTTCCTCGCGTTGCCGAACGTGCTGCTCCAGCCGCACCATGCGAGCGGTACGATCGAGACGCGCCAGGCGATGGGCTGGCTCGTGCGCGACAACCTTGCCGCGCACTTCGCCGGCGAGCCGCTGGTCACGCCGGTCGTCTGAGGAGGCTGTCATGCGTATGCGTTGCATGTGTGTCGTGATCCACGGGCCGAACGACCTGCGGGTGGAAGAGCAGGACGCGGGCGAGATCGGCCCGGGCCAGGTGCGCGTCGATGTCGCGATGGGCGGCATCTGCGGCTCCGATCTCCATTACTTCCGGCACGGTGGCTTCGGTGCGATCCGGCTGCAGCAGCCGATGGTGCTCGGCCACGAGGTGGCCGGCACGGTCGCGGAAGTGGCGCCGGACGTGACGTCGGTGAAGGTCGGCGATCGCGTCGCGGTCAATCCGAGCCGGCCGTGCGGCGCGTGCCGCTACTGTCTCGAAGGGCTGCCGAACCAGTGTCTCGACATGCGCTTCTACGGCAGCGCGATGCGGATGCCGCACGTGCAGGGCGCATTCCGCAACGCGCTCGTGTGCGACGCGGTGCAGTGCGTGAAGGTTGCCGATCACGTGCCGCTGTCGCTCGCGGCGCTCGCCGAACCGTTCGCGGTCGGGCTGCATGCGGTGTCGCGCGCGGGCCCGCTGATCGGCAAGCGCGTGCTCGTGTCGGGCTGCGGGCCGATCGGCGTGCTCGCGGTCGCGGCGGCGCGCGTGCACGGCGCGGCGGAGATCGTCGCGACGGACGTGGTCGAGGCGCCGCTGGAAGTGGCGAGCGCGCTCGGCGCCGACCACACGATCAATGCGGCGGCCGATGCCGGCTGGGTCGAGCGCTACAGTGCCGACAAGGGCACGTTCGACGTGATGATCGAGTGTTCGGGCAATGCGCGCGCGCTGCGCGACGGGCTGGACGTGATGCGCCCGCGCGGGGTCGTCGTGCAGCTCGGGCTCGGCGGCGACGTCAGCCTGCCGCAGAACGTCGTGGTCGCGAAGGAGCTGTCGATCTGTGGATCGTTCCGCTTCCACGCGGAATTCGCGCTCGCGGTGCAACTGATCAATGCGGGGCGCGTCGACCTGCGGCCGGCCGTCACGCGCGTGTTCCCGATGCGCGACGCGAACCTTGCGTTCGAACTGGCCGGCGACCGGCAGCGCGCGATGAAGGTGCTGATCGATTTCGCGGACGAGGCGGCTTAACGGTCACGGTCACGCGCTGGCGCGAGGCGGTCTCGACGCCATCGAACAAAAGGCACGCCCGCGATTCGCGGGGCGTGCCTTTTTTCATGGTGACGAGGAAACGGCTGACTGCGTTACTGCGTGACCTGCCGCACGCCGACGCGCTGCGACGCGAGCCACAACGCGATCAGCACGCCCGCGAGCCCCGCGCCCGCGATGCACACGCCGCGCCAGCCGTCGATGCCGTACGCGACGCTCGCCGCGAACGACCCGAACGCGCCGCCGATGAAGTAGCTCGTCAGGTAGATCGTCGTCACGCGGCTGCGCGCGTTGCCGGCTAGCGCATAGATCACGCTCTGGTTCGAGATGTGCATGCCCTGCACGCCGACGTCGAGCAGCAGGATGCCGGTGATCAGCGCCGCGAGCGAGTGCGCGCCGGTCGCGATCAGCGCGAACGACGCGAGCACGGCCGCCGCGAACAGCCCCGTCGCCGCGTTGCCGTGCCCGCGATCGACGAGCCGGCCGGCCGACGTCGCTGCGAGCGCACCGACCGCGCCGACGATCCCGAACAGGCCGATCTGGCCTTCGGAATAGCTGTACGGCGGCTGGCTCAGCAGGAACGTGAGGCCCGTCCACAGCAGGCTGAAGCACGCGAACACGAGTGCGCCGTAAGTGGAGCGCAGCGCGATCAGCGGTTGCGCGCGCACCAGCGCGACGAGCGACTTCATCAGCGCCGCATAGTCGAGGCGCGCGTCGCGGCGATCCTTCGGCAGCTTCGCGGCGAGCACGGCGGTCAGCGCCGCTACCATCACCGCGGCGATGCCGTACACCGCACGCCAGCCGAACCCGTCGGCGATCGCACCGGCCGCGACGCGCGCGAGCAGGATGCCGAGCAGCAGCCCGCTCATCACGGTGCCGACGGCGCGGCCGCGCGAGCGTGCATCGGCGAGCGACGCGGCGAACGGCACCAGCAACTGCGTCGAACAGGTGACGAAGCCGACCGCGACGTTCGCGACGACGAACATCGTGAAGTTCGTGCTGAACGTGACCGCGACCAGCGCGACGACGTTGAGCATCAGCAGCCGCACGATCAGCGTATGACGGTTGACCGCGTCGCCGAGCGGAACGATCAGCAGCAGGCTCGCCGCGTAGCCGAGCTGCGTCAGCGTGACGAGATAGCCGAGCTCAGTCGGTGCGCGCCCGAAGCTGCGCGCGATCGCGGCGAGCAGCGGCTGCGCGTAGTAGATGTTGCCGATGACGATGCCGCACGCGCAGGCGAACAGCAGCGTCATGCCGCGGGTCAGGGGAGGATGGGTGTCGTGATGCGGTTCCATGGTCGCGAAAAACAGCGGCGCCGGGCGGCGGCACGGGGCCGTCGGTTGCGCGGGGTGACGGAAATCGGGGCCGGCGTCGACGGATCGGCGGTGAGCCGATGCGCGCCGGGCGGATTGCGGCCGGGCCCGGATCGGGCGGGCGGCGGATCGTCGTCGGCGGGCGGAGGCAGGGCGGGCCCGGGCGGGCCGTTCCGGTGCGGTGACAGCGGTAATGCACGGGAACGGATGTGCGTATGATGCGGGAATCGAACCATAGCGTCCAAGACTGGCTCGTTATGGTCTTCATTGGCAAAACCAATACGACGGCCGCCATGCTACTCCGCCACATCCGCTATTTCCTGGCCGTCGCCGAGCAGCGCAGTTTCACGCGCGCGGCCGACGCGCTGCACGTATCGCAGCCGACGCTGTCGCAGCAGGTGCGCCAGCTCGAGGAAACGCTCGGCGTGCAGCTGTTCGACCGCTCGGGCCGCACGGTGCAACTCACCGAGTTCGGCGAGGTCTATGCGCGCCATGCGCGCGCCGCGCTGCACGAGCTCGATACGGGGCAGCGCGCGTTGCACGACGTCGCCGATCTCGGCAGCGGGTCGTTGCGGCTCGCGATGATGCCGACCTTCGCGGCCTACCTGAGCGGCTCGCTGATCGACGCGTTCCATGCCGACTATCCGAACGTCGCGCTGACGATCGATGCGATGCCGCAGGAACGCATCGAGGCGCTGCTCGCCGACGACCGGCTCGACGCGGGCTTCGCGTTCATGCCGCCGCGCGCGCCGGACATCGACGCGCTGCCGCTGTGGGACGAGCCGCTCGCGCTCGTGACGGGCCGCACGCACCGTCTCGCGCGCCGTCGCCGCGCACTGACGCCGACCGAGCTCGGCGGCGAGCCGCTGGTGCTGCTGAGCCGTGCGTTCGCGACGCGCGAAAGCATCGACCGGTATTTCATCGAGCATGGCGCGCAGCCGAAGATCGCGATCGAGACGAATACGATCAGCGCGGTGCTGGAACTCGTGCGGTGCGGCCGGCTCGCGACGGTGCTGCCCGACGCGATCGCGCGCGAGAGCGCCGACCTGTGCGCGTTGGAGATCGATCCGCCGCTGCCCGCGCGCACGGCGGCGCTGCTGACGCGCAAGGGTGCTTACCGCAGCGTTGCGGCGCGCGCGTTCATCGAGCGTGCGCTCGCGTATCGCGATCCGTCGGGAGGTTGACCGGTCCGACCGGGCGGCGCGCGCGACGGGCGGCCGCCTGACCGCCCGACCGCGTTACGCGCGGGGTGTCGGGAAGAAGATGCCCGCGCGCTGCGCGGCGTTCGCGATGTGCGTTTCGATCGCGGTGCCCGCGGCGGCCGCGTCGCGCGCGATCAGCGCGTCGACGATCGCGCGGTGCTCCTGCCACGTCGACAGCAGCAGCTCGCGCCGGTAGAACGGCATGCGCTGGCTTTCCTTCATGATGTCCGCGCTGCTGCGCAGCACCGACTCGATCGCCGCGTTGCCGGCGAGATGGATGATCCGCATGTGGAAGTCGAAGTCGAGCTGCGACGCCTCGTCGAGCGCGCTTTCGGTGAGCGCGACGTGCAGGCTGGCGAGGTTGTCCTCGAACCACGCGATGTCGTCATCGCTGACGACGTGCGCGGCCATCCGCGCGGCGAAGCCTTCGAGCGCATAGCGCATCTGGTACGTGTCGGGCGGCGACGACTGCTCGGCGAACCGCCATGCATGCGCGGCCGTGGCCTGCGCGCTTTCGACATACACGCCCTTGCCGGCGCGGATGCGCAGCATCCCGAGCGCCTCGAGCGTCGACAGCGCCTCGCGCAGCGACGCGCGGCTGATCTCCAGCTCCTCGGAGAGCTGGCGCTGGGCCGGCAGCAGGCTGCCGACCGGATACACGCCTGCCTCGATCCGGTCGCGGATCGTCGCGATGGCGGCGTCGGTCACGGTATGCGGAACGTTTTTCATGATGTGAACTTTGGCCGGTCTGACCGGCATTGTAATCCGCACGCAGGCGGTGCATGCCCGGCCTACGGGAAAGCCACGACCTGCCCCTGTCCGGTGCATCGGAACCTGGCGTGCGAGGGGCGGGAAATCCCTATTTTGATCGTCCTTGACGCGACTATATCGGCTTCCTACTATCCACCATAACATCACTGGTCTTACCAGTATGAACAGACGAAACTGCAACCGTTGGATCGGGAGAGCGCCGTGTCGAAATTCCTCAATTCGCTGTTTGGCCGGGTAGTCGTCGCATTGATTCTAGGGATCGCGCTGGGCGCGTTCTTCCCGCATTTCGCCGAGTCGTTGCGACCGCTCGGCGACGGCTTCCTGAAGCTCATCAAGATGGTGATCGGGCCGATCGTGTTCTGCGTGGTGGTCAGCGGGATGGCCAACGCGGGCGACCTGAAGAAGGTCGGCCGGGTCGGCCTGAAGGCCGTCATCTACTTCGAGATCATGACGACGCTCGCGCTCGGCATCGGCCTCGTGCTCGCGTGGCTCACGCGCCCGGGCGTCGGGATGAACATCGACCTGCGCTCGCTCGACGCGTCGTCGCTCGCGTCGTACGCGAAGAACGCCGAAAGCCTGAAGGACACGGCCGGCTACCTGATGAAGATCATCCCCGAGACCGCGATCGACGCGTTCGCGAAGGGCGACATCCTGCAGATCCTCGTGTTCGCGGTGCTGTTCGGCTCCGCGCTGTCGCTGCTCGGCGACAAGGCGCAGCGCGTCAACTCGCTGATCGAGGAACTGTCGCACGTGTTCTTCCGGATCATCGGCTTCATCATCAAGCTCGCACCGCTCGGCGTGCTCGGCGCGATCGCGTTCACGACCGGCAAGTACGGCGTCGCGTCGCTCAAGCAGCTCGGCTATCTGGTCGCGGTGTTCTACCTGAGCTGCTTCGTGTTCGTCACGGTCGTGCTCGGCACGGTGATGCGGCTCGCGGGCTTCTCGGTGTTCAAGCTGATCCGCTACCTGCGCGAGGAACTGTCGATCGTGCTCGGCACGGCGTCGTCGGACGCGGTGCTGCCGCAGGTGATGCGCAAGCTCGAATACATGGGCGTGAAGGATTCGACGGTCGGCCTCGTGATCCCGACCGGCTATTCGTTCAACCTCGACGGCTTCTCGATCTACCTGACGCTCGCCGTGCTGTTCATCGCGCAGGCCACCAACACGCCGCTGTCGACGCATGACCTGATCGTCGTGCTGCTCGTGTCGCTCGTCACGTCGAAGGGCGCGCACGGGATCCCGGGCTCGGCGATCGTGATCCTCGCGGCAACGCTGTCGGCGATCCCCGCGATTCCGGTGCTCGGCCTCGTGCTGATCCTGCCGGTCGACTGGTTCGTCGGCATCGCCCGCGCACTGACCAACCTGATCGGCAACTGCGTCGCGACGGTGGTCGTCGCGGTGTGGGAGAACGACATCGATCGAGCCCGCGCGAAACGCGTGCTGAACCGCGAGCTGCGCTACGTGCCGGCCGAAGAGGAAGATCGCGCGGCGCCGGTCGCCGGCGACCAGGCTCACGCGCTCTGAGCGCACCCCCCGCGCGGGGCGGCTTCCCCTGGTCGTCCCGCGCAACCGCAATTCATGTGGCCGGCGCCTCGATGCGCCGGCACGACATCAAACATCAGGAGACGACATGGCAGCCCCCATCCTCGATCCGAACGCGCCGGCCTTCACGCGGCGTTACATGAACCTCGCCGACCCGCGCCTCGGGGCGCAGGCGCTCTTTGCCAGCGATGAATTCTTCGCGCCGAAGGAGCGCATGCTGAATCCCGAGCCGGCCATGTTCATTCCCGGCAAGTACGACGACCACGGCAAGTGGATGGACGGCTGGGAAACGCGCCGCAAGCGCACGACCGGCCACGACTTCTGCGTGGTGCGGCTCGCACGGCCGGGCGTGATCCACGGCGTCGACCTCGACACGAGCCACTTCACCGGCAACTTCCCGCCGGCCGCGTCGATCGACGCGTGCGTCGCCGAAGGCGACACGCCGCCCGACACCGCCGAATGGCGCCCGATCGTCCCGGCGACGACGCTGCAGGGCAATTCGCATCACTACGTGAGCGTCGACGACGCGCAGCCCTATACGCACCTGCGCGTGAACCTGTACCCGGACGGCGGCCTCGCACGGCTGCGCGTGTACGGCCAGCCGCAGCGCGACTGGCGCCAGATGCCGGCCGGCGAGCTCGTCGATCTGGCGGCAATCGAGAACGGCGGTTACCTGGTGGCCGCGAACAACCAGCACTTCGGCCCGGCGTCGCAGATGCTGATGCCGGGGCGCGGCGTGAACATGGGCGACGGCTGGGAAACGCGGCGCCGCCGCGAGCCCGGCAACGACTGGGCGATCGTCGCGCTTGCGCGGCCGGGCATCATCCGGCGCGTCGAAGTGGATACCGCGTTCTTCAAGGGCAATTTCCCCGACCGCTGCTCGCTGCAGGCCGCGCGGGTCGCGGGCGGCACCGACGATTCGCTCGTCACGCAGGCGATGTTCTGGGCCGAACTGCTCGGCGAGCAGAAGCTGCAGATGGACCACGTCCACACGTTCGACCAGCTTGCCGCGCTCGGCCCCGTCACGCACGTGCGTTTCAACATCTTCCCGGACGGCGGCGTGTCGCGCCTGCGTCTGTGGGGCGAGCCGGCTTGAAGGAGGGCAACGGCATGAGCGGATCCCACATCCTGCGCGTCGAGCGCCTGACCCGCGAAGCGTTCGCGCCGTTCGGCGACGTGATCGCGCTCGAAGGCGCGCGGCATTTCCCGATCAACGGCGGCACGACCGAGCGCTTCCACGATCTCGCGACGATCGACGTGTGCGCGGACGGCGGCCGCCCGCTCGTCAGCGTGTTCCGCGCGCAGCCGCGCGCGCTGCCGGTCGCGGTCACGCTGATGGAGCGCCATCCGCACGGCAGCCAGGCGTTCATCCCGCTCGCGGCCGTGTCGCGCTACGCGATCGTCGTCGCGCCGGCCGGCGAATTCCGGCCCGACGCGATGCGTGCATTCCTCGCGGAAGGCTGGCAGGGCGTGAACTATGCGAAGGGCGTCTGGCACCATCCGCTGCTCGCGCTCGATGCGGTCAGCGATTTCGTGATCGTCGATCGCGGCGGATCGCAGCCGAACTGCGACGAGATCCCGCTCGAGCGCGCGTGGGCGCTGGAGTTCGAGCCGGCCTGCGCGGCCTGACGCAGGCGCGGCGCCCGGCGCCGGCTGCCTGGCGGCAGCCCGGGCGGCCGTGTCGAAGGGTTTTCGAAAGCCTGGGGCGCAAGGCTTGCGCGGCCTTATCCCGAAAAGAACACGGCCCGGGCGGCGAGATGCCGGCCGGGCCGTGCCGCATGCGCGGGTCGCGCGGATTCAGTGCTTGCGGTGCGGGCAGTTCTCGGTCGTGCAGGAACCGTACATCGCGAGCGAGTGCTCCTGGAGGCGGAAGCCGCGCTCCTTCGCGATCGCCTGCTGGCGGCTTTCGATCTCGGCGTCGAAGAATTCCTCGACGCGGCCGCAATCGAGGCACACGAGGTGGTCGTGGTGCGAGCCTTCGTTCAGTTCGAACACGGCCTTGCCGGATTCGAAGTTGCTGCGCGACAGCAGGCCGGCCTGCTCGAACTGCGTCAGCACGCGGTAAACGGTGGCCAGCCCGATGTCGAGCTGCTCGTTGAGCAGGTTCCGGTAGACGTCTTCTGCCGTCAGATGGCGCACCGGGCTTTGCTGGAAGATCTCGAGAATCTTGAGGCGCGGTAGGGTGGCCTTTAGCCCGATATTCTTGAGATCCGTCGGATTGGTCATGGCTAGGCATCCCTAGAGTACAATGCAGGGCTTCAATGTTACCGGCTTTTCGCCATTCCAGAAATACGCGCGGCCTGCGACGCGGGCCTGCACGGTGAGGGAAATGATTCCAGAATCTCTTTCGCACTTTCAGAGGAGTCGCATGCGGAGTGTCATCATCGCTGCCGCCGCCGTTGCCGCGCTGGCTGGTTGTTCGTCGTACGACAGCGTGACGCAGCGCATCGCGCAGAGCATCACCCCCTACCGGATCACCGTCGTGCAAGGCAACTTCGTGTCGCAGGAGAAGGCCGCGCAGCTACAGGTCGGCATGTCGCGCGAGCAGGTGCGCGCGCTGCTCGGCACCCCGCTGCTGGCCGACATGTTCCACGCCGACCGCTGGGATTACCTCTTCTACTTCAAGCGCGGCTCGACGGCGGTCGTCCAGCAGCGCGATCTCGTCGTGACGTTCTCGGGCGATCGCCTGGCGGGCTGGACGGGGGCGGACAACCTGCCTTCCGAACTCGACCTGCTGGCCGACATCGACGGCGACCGTGGCGGCAAGAAGGCGAAGGCGGCCGCAGCGGCGAAGAAGGCCGCCGAGGCTGCCGCTGCCGCGAGCGCCGCGCAAGCGG
>NZ_JAAGPO010000198.1:0-18408 GCF_017104825.1 Burkholderia sp. Ac-20345
GCCGCGACTTCGGCGACGAGTGTGTCGGCGGCCGCGCGCGGCGTGCCGTGGCTGCGCTGCAGCGCGACGTCCCAGCCGTGCCGGGCGAATCCCGTCGCGAGCGCACGACCGATCGATGCGGCGTCGGCCGCGCTGCCCAGGGCACCGGTGACGAGCGCCACGCGCTGGGTCGACGTATCGGCTGAAACGGTCATTTACAATGCCGGGATGAACCCGAAAGCTCACGAACCCGCTAGTTTACCTGCTCCCGGCCCTGACGCGCTCGCGCAGTCCGAAACCCTTGCCGCGCAACTGCGCGATGAGATCGCGGCGGCCGGCGGCTGGCTGCCGTTCGACCGCTTCATGGAGCGCGCGCTGTATGCGCCCGGCCTCGGCTATTACAGCGGCGGCGCGCGCAAGTTCGGGCGCCGTGCCGACGACGGCAGCGACTTCGTCACCGCACCCGAGCTGTCGCCGTTGTTCGCGCAGACGCTCGCGCAACCGGTCGCGGAAGCGCTCGCGGCGAGCGGCACGCGTAGCGTGATGGAATTCGGCGCCGGCACGGGCAAGCTCGCGGCGGGGCTGCTCGCGGCGCTCGACGCGCTGGAGGCCGGGCTCGACGAATACCTGATCGTCGATCTCTCGGGCGAGCTGCGCGAACGGCAGCGCGACACGATCGCGGCCGCCGCCCCGGCGCTCGCCGCGAAGGTGCGCTGGCTCGACGCGCTGCCCGAGCAGTTCGACGGCGTCGTGGTCGGCAACGAGGTGCTCGATGCGATGCCGGTGCGCCTGTTCGCGAAGGCGGGCGGCGCATGGCAGGAGCGCGGCGTCGCGCTCGGCGCGCAGCAGACGTTCGTGTTCGAGGACCGGCCTGCAGCACCGGCCGGCCTGCCGCCGGTGCTCGCGGGTCTGGACGATGCGGCCGACGGCTACGTGACCGAGACGCACGAAGCCGCGCTGGCGTTCACGCGCACCGTCTGCACGATGCTCGGGCGCGGCGCGGTGCTGCTGGTCGACTACGGCTTTCCCGCACACGAGTACTACCATCCGCAGCGCGACCGCGGCACGCTGATGTGCCACTACCGCCACCATGCGCACGACGATCCGTTCCTGTACCCGGGGCTGCAGGACATCACCGCGCACGTCGAATTCACCGGCATCTACGACGCGGCCGTCGCCACCGGCGCCGACCTGCTCGGCTACACGTCGCAGGCGCGCTTCCTGCTGAACGCGGGCATCACCGACGCGCTGGCCGCGATCGATCCGTCGGACATCCACGCGTTCCTGCCGGCCGCGAACGCAGTGCAGAAGCTGATCTCCGAAGCCGAGATGGGCGAGTTGTTCAAGGTGATCGCATTCTCGCGCGGCATCGACGGCACGCTCGACGCGTTCGCGCGCGGCGACCGTTCGCACGCGCTCTGACGGGAGTCGGCATGCTGCGCTGGCTGATGACGACGTTCGTCGCGGTGATGATCCTGACGCGCTGCTGGCCGTGGCTCGGCAAGCTCGGCATCGGGCGGATGCCGGGCGACGTCACGCTGACGCTCGGCGGGCGGCGCTACCCGTTCCCGTTCATGTCGACGCTGGTGCTGACGATGCTGCTATCGATGGTGGCGCGGCTGCTCTGAGCCGCGCCGAAAAGGGCGGCGGGCGTTACAGCTCGATTTCGCCGAGGATCCGGTGCGCGAGCGCCTTCGCCTCGTCGAACGCTTCTTCCTCGCTGGGGCTCGTCGAGTGGACGTCGTAGCGCGTGTTCTCGGTGTCGTCCCCGTCGTCCCGTGCGAGGATCACGTAACCCTGGAACTGCCCGTTGCCCGCATGCTGGGTATGCGCCTTGGCCGTGTAGATGCCCTTCGTGAACGTGTTGGTGTCCATCGTGCTCTCCCGCAAAAGGACACTTCATCGTAGCACTGCGGCGCAGCATGTACAGCGCCGCTTATCGGTGACCGAACGGCGTCCGGTCACCGTCCTTCCCGTCATCGTTCGATCAGTGCGACGACCTCGTCGAGCGTCGGCGCGTGCGCGCCCGTGTGCCGGCACGCCGCGGCGCCCGCCGCCAGCGCGAACACGAGATGCTCGCGCCACGATCGCTGCGGCGCGGCCATCAGGCTGAACAGCATGCCGCCGATCGACGCGTCGCCCGCACCGACGGTGTCGGCCACCTCGACGCGCGGCGGGCTGGCTTCATGCACGTCGCCGTCCGCGTAGAGCGTCGCCGCCTGCGCGCCGCGCGTGACGAGCACGGCCGCGCGCGGGTTCAGCGCGCGTACCGCGGCGATCGCGTCGGGGCCGTCGCCGCCGAACAGGTGCCGCAGGTCCTCGTCGGATACCTTGATCAGGTCGGCGAGGGCGGCCATTTTCTCCAGCGTCGGCCGGTACGCGGCCGTCATCAGGTTCCGGACGTTCGGGTCGAAGCTGATCTTCACGCCGCGCGCGTGCAGGTCGGCCGCGAGCGCGGCCAGCGTGCCGGCGAGCGGTTCGCGCACGAGGCTGATGCAGCCGAAATGCGCCCATTTCACGTGATCGGTCCAGCCGGCCGGCAGCCGCGCCGGATCGAACGCGAGGTCGGCGCTCGCTTCGCCGATGAAGAAGTACGCGGGCGGGCGGGTCTCGTGGACGATCGCGAGCAGCGGTGGCCGCGCGACGCGCTGCAGGAAGCGCAGGTCGAGACCGGCCGCTTCGCTCGTGCGCCACAGCACGTCGGAGAAGCAGTCTTCGCCGATCGAGCCCGCGAGCGCGCTCGACACGCCGAGCCGCGCGACCGCGCGCGCGACGTTCCAGCCGGCGCCGCCCGGCACCGACGTCCATTGCGCATCGCCCGCGCGCACCATGTCGGTCAGGATGTCGCCCGCCGATACGAAAGCCGGAAACGTGCCGCCACTCATTGCGTCGGCTCGCTGCGCTGCGCGCGCGCGAGGGTCGCGAGCACGTCGTAGCACGCGCCCATCGTGTGATAGTCGGTCTTCCCGGCCGGGCTCTTCTCGTCGCTGTACTTGCGGTTGTCGCAGGTGAGGATGCGGTACCACGCACCGTAGCGGTGATCGACGAAGTGCGCCCAGCTATAGCGCCAGATCTCGTCGTACCAGTCCCAGAAGCGCTCGCTGCCGGTGCGTGCACCGAGCATCGCGGCCGCCGCGAACGTTTCCGCCTGTACCCAGAAATACTTGTTGTGGTCGCAGATCGTGAAGTCGGGGCCGAAGCCGTAGTACAGGCCGCCGTGATCGGCATCCCATGCATGCGTGAGCGCGGCGTCGAACAGCTCGGCCGCGCGCGGCACGAGCCAGTCGAGCGGGCGGTGCCGCTCGAGGATCAGCAGCAGCTTCGCCCATTCGGTCTGGTGCCCGGGCTGGAAGCCCCACGGGCGGAAGATGTTCGAGCTGTCTTCCTTGTTGTAGTCCCAGTCGACCGACCAGTCCGCATGGTAGTGCTCCCACACGAGTCCGCCCGACAGCGCGGCCTGGCGCTGCGTGATGTGGGACGCGAGCTTTTCCGCGCGATCGAGGTACGTGAGGTGGCCGGTCGCCTCGTACGCGGCGAGCAGCGCCTCCGTCATGTGCATGTTGGCGTTCTGGCCGCGGTACGACGACACGATCCAGTTCGGCGTCGCGTCGTCCGCATAGAGGCCCGCGGCCGCATCCCAGAAGCGGTGCTCGGCCAGCTCGTAGGTCGCCGCGATCAGCGGGCGCGCCTCGTCGATGCCGGCCATCGTCGCGTGCGCGGCCGCGAGCAGCACGAACGCGAGCCCGTAGCAGTGGCGCGTGCCGTCGAGCGTCGAGCGCTTCGCGCCGTCGCGCCAGTCGAGTTCCCAGTCGTAGCCCTGCAGCTCGTCGTCCCAGTGCGCGTCGCGCAGGAAGCGCAGCCCGTGGCGCGCGTATTCCAGGTGACGCGGATCGCCGAAATGCCGGTACGCCATCGCATAGTTGAAGACGAACCGGCAGCTGCTGACGAGGTGGCGAGACGTGCGGTTGTAGATGCTGCCGTCGTCGCGGAAGTAGTGGTAGAAGCCGCCCGTCGGGTCGAACGCGTTCGTGGCGTAGAAGCGCAGCGTGTCCTCGATGTGCGACAACAGGAACGACGGATCGCGGAAACTCGCGACGAACGGCGCGGCTTGCGTGTGGGCGGCCGGCGCGGCCGTGCAGGGTTGGACCGGGGGCATGTTCATGATGATTCGGTGACCGTGGCGGTATCGAGTGCCGGGGAGCCGGCGGGCTGGCTGCTGGCCCGCACGATCAGCTCGACGGGCAGGGAAATCTCGGTGCGCTCGGGCGCTTCCGCGAGCAGCAGCTCGACGCCGCGGCGACCGAGCGCCTCCTTGTCGACCGCGAGCGTCGTGAGCGGCGGGCTCGCGTGCGCGGCAGCCGGGATGTTGTCGAAGCCGACGATCGCGATGTCGTCGGGAATGCGCAGCCCGCGCGCGGTGCACACGCGCTGCGCGGCGAGCGCGGCCGCGTCGTTGTACGCGAAGACGGCTTCCGGGCGCGGGCCCGGTGCGTCGAGCAACTGCTCCATCGCACGCGCGGCGCCGGTGTCGGGATCGAGCCCCGCATCGATCGTCACTTCGTACGCGGGATCGAACAGCCGCCCGGCCTCGAAGAACGCGCGCCGGTAGCCGATCGCGCGTTGCGCGATGCTGTAGTGCGCGGGCGATCCGCCGATGAACGCGATCCGCGTGCGGCCGGTGGCGAGCAGGTGGCGCATCGCGAGCGACGCGCCCGTCGCGTTGTCGATGTTCACCGAGCGCAACCCGGGCGCCCACAGGTCGATCAGCACGAGCGGCCGGCCGGTCGCGGCGAGCGCTTCGATCGTCTCCGGCTCGATGAAGCCCGCCACCGCGATCGCGTCGGGCGCGTGCGGGCGCATCTGGCGCAGCACGTCGTCGTTCGGCCCGACCGTGAGCAGCGTCGGCACGATGCCGCGCTCGCGGCACGCGTCCTCGACGCCGTGCAGCACGTGCGAGAAGAACGGGCTGGCCGGAAAGCGGTTGTGCTGGCGGTGCAGCAGGAAGGTGAGCCGGCGGATGCGCGGCCGCAGTTGCGCGGGATCGTAGCCGAGCCGCTGCGCGATCTCGACGATGCGCGCACGCGTGGCTTCGGACAGGCCCGGCTGGTTTTTCAGCGCGCGGGAGACGGTGCCGATCGAGACCTCTGCCGCCCGCGCCACATCGCGAATGGTGGTACCCATCGTTCGGGGTCCGGTTTGTTTAGGGTGAAAACGATTGTATAGTAAAACGTATCGCGGAATTCGGGCCGGATAGCCGGGGAATACCCGCGAATTCCGGGTTTTTAAGCGCTAATCTGCGAAAACGCCGTTACTAAAAATACTAAACAAAATGCGAAAAAGGCAAGGTGAGCGTGCGTATGCCCGGCGAGCGGGGAGGGGGCGGAAAGCGGGCCGGCTTCAAGCGTCCGCGCGAGCCTTGCCCGACTGCCTCCGTGGGTCACCGGGGACGGCGGTGTGCAACTAACGGTCTGCCTGCCTGGCGGGCACATGCACGCCACCGCCGCATCGCGCGCCGCCGCGTCCTCGAGCGGAGGCCGCCCGCCGTTCAGCGTATTGCCACGGCCGGCGGTTCGCCGCGATGGCGCAGCGCGGCGCGGCCCGCATCGAGGTCGACGACCGCGAGCCCGTCCGGCTGCTGTTTCGCGCGCCGCTTCGCGAGCGCCGCGACCGATGCGATCTCGTCGCTGCCGTAGCGCTTCGCGCCGTTCGCGCCGGCCGGCACACCGACCGCGCCGATCGCCATCGTCACGAAGCCGAAGAATGCCGGGTTGCCGTGGCGGTCCTCGCCGCGCAGCCCGCCCGCCTGCCGGTCGGCCTGCGTGTAGAAGAGCTGCGCGCCGTCGTTGAAGCGCGCGATCGCGTCGGCGGCGCGTTCGCGCCAGTCGGCGCGCTGGAACAGCACGAGGAAATCGTCGCCGCCGACGTGCCCGAGAAAGTCGCGCTGCGGGTCGCACACGCCGGCCAGCACGGTCGCCGCGAATTTCAGCACCTCGTCGCCCTGCCAGTAGCCGTACTGGTCGTTGAACGGCTTGAACTGGTTCAGGTCGACGTAGCACGCATGAAAGCCCGCGTCGCGCTGGAGCAGGCGGTCGATGTGCGCGCTGATCGGGATGTTGCCGGGCAGGAACGTCAGCGGATTCGCGTAGCGCGCGGCCTCGATGCGCATCTCGGTCACCGCGCGCACGAGGCTCTCGCCGGTGCCGAGCCCGACGTAGCGGCCGTGTTCGGTGATCACGAAGCCGTCCGCGAGATAGCGCTGGTCGTGGCTCGCGAGCAGCATCGCGAGCTGCTCGAACGTCGTCGCGTTGTCGATCATCAGCGGTGCGTCGTTCGCGAACTGCAGGCACGGCTTCTTCCCGAACACCTCGCGGTGATACGGCAGCGCGAAGCGGTCGATGAAGCCACGGCGATTCACGAGCGCGACGGGCCGCCCGCGTTCGACGAGCGCGACCGCGTGCAGGTCGGGCATCCGGTTGAACAGGTCGAGCACGTCGTTGCTGGTCGCGTCGCGCGGCAGCGCCGGCGCCGGCACCAGCATCTTCCCGGCGATCGTGCCGGCCGGCCGCACCGAGCGCGTCGCGCCGGGAAACACCGCGATGTGCGGCGCGCGGATCGCGTCGCGCGCGGCCGGCGCGACGACCCGCGACGGCTGCGCATTCGGCCGGCCGAGCAGGAAGCCCTGCACGCAGCAGATGCCCATGTCGCGCACGACGATCAGGTCGCTTTCGTTCTCGATGCCTTCCGCGATCAGTTGCGCGCCGCTCGCCTGCGCGAAGTGCTGCATCGCCTTCACGGCCTCGAACTTCAGCGGGTCGCGCGCGATATCGTGGATGAAGAAGCGGTCGATCTTCACGACGTCCGGATGCAGGCGCAGCCACAGGTTCATGCTCGCGTTCGCGGTGCCGTAGTCGTCGAGCGCGAACTGGATGCCGGCGTCGCGCAGCGAGGCGACGGCCGGCCCGATGTGGGCGACATCGGGAATCGCATTCTGTTCGGTCAGCTCGATCACGATGCGCTCGGCGCCGATCCGCGCGCGGACGAGGAGCTGGCGTGCGCGCTCGCGCTCGCTGGCGAGCTTGAGGATCGTCCCGGCGCTGAAGTTGAGGAACAGCTTGCCGTCGCAGCCGAGCGCCGCGAACGCGTCGAGGCAGGTGAGCGCGGCCGCCTGTTCGAGCGCGATGGTCGCGCCTTCGCGCGCGGCCTGCGCGAACAGCGCGGCGGGCGGCTCGAGGTCGGTGCCGCGCGGGCCGCGTATCAGGCCCTCATATCCGACGACCGTCCCCGACCCGAGATCGACGATCGGCTGGAAGACGGCGGCGAGCGCGCGATCCGCGATCAGGCGCGTGATGCTGGCGGCAGCGGAGTCGGAGTGGGGCGCGGGCATGGGCGAGGGCAGCCGAATCGACAGGACGCCCGACTTAACGGCACCGCGCGCGGAGAATTGAATGAAGATTTCGTGACGCGATGGGCGTTGCTGGTGCATTGCGCCGGGGGCGCATTGGGAGGGGCGGGAAGGCGGTACGGCGGAAGGCGGGAAGGCGGTACGGCGGAAGGCGGAAGGCGGAAGGCGGAAGGCGGAAGGCGGGAAGGCGGAAGGCGGAAGGCGGGAAGGCGGAAGGCGGAAGGCGGAAGGCGGGAAGGCGGAAGGCGGGAAGGCGGGAAGGCGGGAAGGCGGGAAGGCGGGAAGGCGGAACGGCACCGCCCGGTGCCCGTCCCGCGGCCCTGTTCGTCAGCGCTTGCCCGCGCTCAGCGCGCCGGGCGCCGACGTCGCGTCGCCCTCGTCGTGCTCGCCGCTCATGTCGCGCGCCCCCCAGCGCTGCGCGAGCGCCGCGCATGCCATCAGCTGGATCTGGTGGAACAGCATCAGCGGCAGCACGATCGCGCCGACCGCGTTCGCCGAGAAGATCACCTTCGCCATCGGCACACCGGCGGCGAGGCTCTTCTTCGATCCGCAGAAGATGATCGTGATCTGGTCGGCGCGGTTGAAGCCGAGCCGCTTGCTGACGAACGCGGTCAGCAACAGCGCGATCGCGAGCAGCACGAGGTTGACGACGAGCAGGCCGCCGAGCGCGCGCGGCGGGATCTGGTGCCACAGGCCCTCGTTGACGGCCTCGCTGAACGCGACGTAGACGACCAGCAGGATCGAGCCCTGGTCGACGAAGCGCAGCACGCCGCGGTTGCGGTCGATCCAGCCGCCGATCACGGGCCGCAGCAACTGGCCGGCGATGAAGGGCACGAGCAGCTGCATCACGATGCTGCCGACGGTGCTCCACGGCGACGCGGCGGCCGCCGACTGCGACGTGATCATCAGCCCGACGAGCGCCGGCGTGACGAAGATCCCGAGCAGGCTCGACGCGGATGCCGCGCACACGGCGGCCGGCACGTTGCCCTTCGCGATCGACGTGAACGCGATCGACGACTGGACCGTCGACGGCAGCGTGCACAGGAACAGCACGCCCGCATACAGCGTCGGCGTGACGAGCGGCTGCAGCACGGGTTTCAGCGCGAGGCCGAGCAGCGGGAACAGCGCGAACGTGCTGAGCAGCACGACCGCATGCAGCCGCCAGTGGGTCGCGCCCGCGACGACGGCCTCGCGCGACAGCTTTGCGCCGTGCAGGAAGAACAGCAGGCCGACGGCGATGTTGGTCGCCCAGTTGAACGCGTGGGCGGCCGGGCCGCGGCACGGCAGCAGGCTCGCGAGCACGACGGTGCCGACGAGCGCGAGCGTGAAGTTGTCGGGAAGAAAACGGGGACGGGCCATCGGAAACTCGATTCGGAAACGACGGAGGCGCGCGTCGCGCGCGCGGATGGCGCCATTGTCCCGGTTGGCGATTCACTACACAAATTCATTGTGGGAATCGATTGATGAATCAATGTCATGCGGCAGCGCTCACGGTACCGGCCCGGCCACGCGCAAAACGGCAGAAGAATGTTCTGCCCCGGTCGCCCGCCGAAGTGAAAAAACCTAGCAGTAACATGGTGTTACACCGATGCCGGCGACATAACACTTTTGGGCTCGACACGCATTCGGCCTGCTCATAAATTACTGCTGAAAGCCTTGGGCCGGCCGAAAGGAACCGGCGGCGGGCGTGGACAGGCACTGAACGATGACGGAACGGGTGAAACGGAAGATCGGACGATGGGTGGCAGGCGTGCTCGGCGCGTTGCTGATGCCGCTCGCGCTCGCGCAGCCGCCCCACGGTGGTCATGGGTTCGGTGGCCACGGCTTCGGTGGCGGTGACATGCGCGCGTACGGTCAGCCGGCTGGCGGTGCCCCCGTCTGGCGCCGCGTCGCGCCCCCTGCCGGTGCACGCGGCGGTGGCGTGAACGGTTACGGCTCCCGCTGGGGGCTGCGGCCGACGCCGTCGTACGGCCATTACGCCGCGCAAAGCCCGTATCGCCCGATCAGCGCCGACGCGCGCCAGATGCCGCGCCCACCGGGCGGCGGCAACGTGCCGCTGCGCGCCGGTTCGATCCGCGCCGACGTCGCGCGCTACAACGAGGAGCGCGGCGGCCGTCCGATGCCGCCGCCCCGCTCGCAGGAAGAGCCTGCGCACTCGCCGTCTTTCTCCCCGTTCTACCGAAACTGAGCGCCCGCGCGCTCGTCCCTCCGCCGGCTGATGCGAATTCGCCACAGTCGCGCGCAGATTTCCGCTGATTTTCCCGTCGCATTGCGCTATCTTTCGCGCCCGGCTCGCGTGTGCCACGCCGCCGCTCCGCCGCGCGACCGCGTTCACGCGGGGCCGCCGACGGGTGCCGGGCCATGTATCAATTCCGCGAAGTTAATGCTGCCGCTATACCAGCAATAAGTGTGCGCAATTTTGACCGGACGAATGATCCGTAAAGATGGCTGCGCCCCATACGACGCAAGCACTCGGCTCCAAAAAACAACGCTCGCGCCACTTATCGACTATTCGACAAAATCTGGAGATCCAATGAAAGCATTCGCTCGCCGTGCGTCGCGCACGTCCGTCAAGCTGATCGCCGCGGCCGCCTGCGTGGCGGCTACCGCGCCCGTCCATGCACAGTCGAGCGTGTCGCTCTACGGTCAGGTCGACGAATGGGTCGGCGCAACCAAGTTCCCGGGCGGCGACCGCGCGTGGAACGTGAGCGGCGGCGGGATGTCGACGTCGTACTGGGGCTTGCACGGCGCCGAGGATCTCGGCAACGGCTACAAGGCGATCTTCACGCTGGAAAGCTTCTTCCGCGCGCAGAACGGCCAGTTCGGCCGCTTCCAGGGCGACACGTTCTTCGCACGCAATGCATACGTCGGCATCGATTCGCCGTACGGCACGGTGACGGCCGGGCGCCTGACGACGCACCTGTTCCTGTCGACGATCCTGTTCAACCCGTTCTACGACTCGTACACCTTCTCGCCGATGGTGTACCACGTGTTCCTCGGCCTCGGCACCTTCCCGACCTACCCGAGCGACCAGGGTGCCGTCGGTGATTCCGGCTGGAACAACGCGCTGTCGTACACGTCGCCGTCGTTCGGTGGCCTGAATTTCGGCGCGATGTACGCGCTCGGCAACCAGGCCGGCGACAACGGCTCGAAGAAGTGGAGCGCGCAGTTCAACTATGCGAACGGCCCGTTCGCGGCGACCGCGGTCTACCAGTACGTGAACTTCAACAACGGCCCGCGTGACCTGAGCGCGCTGGTGGCCGGCATGAAGAGCCAGGGCATCGCGCAAGTCGGCGCGACCTACGACCTGAAGTACGTGAAGCTGTTCGGCCAGTACATGTATACGAAGAATGACCAGGTCGCGGGCAGCTGGCACGTGAATACCGCGCAGGGCGGCGTGTCGGTGCCGCTCGGCGTGGGCAACGCGATGGCGTCGTACGCGTATTCGCGCGATTCGGGCGGCCTCGACCAGACGCGCCAGACCTGGGCCGTCGGCTACGACTATCCGCTGTCCAAGCGCACGGACGTCTACGCTGCGTACATGAACGATCACATCAGCGGCCTGTCGACCGGCAACACGTTCGGCGCCGGCATTCGCGCGAAGTTCTGACGCGTACGTACGACCGGTGCGCCGGACGCGCGCGAAAAGTGCGTCCAGACTACATGTTTTTTACGCCAGAACGGCGCCGCCACTCGCGGCGCCGTTTTGCCTTTGTTGACCTTTCTGTTTCCTCGCCTTTGTTACCCTATCTCGTAATTGGACCATTCCCCCGTCATTACGAGCTAGTTCGATGGATACCCTCGTCAGCATGAATGTGTTTCGCTACGTCGTCGAAGTGGGCAGCTTCGTCGGCGCGGCCGAACGCATGCAGATGTCGGCTGCGATGGCGAGCAAGCACGTGATGCATCTCGAGCAGCAGCTCGGTGCGCGGCTGCTGCATCGCACGACACGACGCGTCGCCCCTACCGAGGCGGGACGCGAATACTATGAGCGCCTCGTGCAGGCGCTGTCTGAACTCGACGAAGCCGGGCAGGCCGTCGGCGCCGCGAGCGTGGTGCCGCAAGGCAGGCTGCGCGTCACGTCGCTGTCCGCGTTCGGGCTGCGGCACGTGATGCAGGCCGTCACCGATTATGCGGGCCGGTTCCCGGACGTGACCGTCGACATGACGCTGTCCGATCGCGTGGTCGACCTGATCGAGGAAGGCTACGACGTCGCGGTGCGCGCGGCGCCGAACGGATTGAAATCGTCGTCGCTGGTCGCGCGGCAGATCGCGACCGCGCACATCCTGCTGGTCGCATCGCCCGAGTATCTCGAGAAGCACGGCACGCCCGCGACGATCGCCGATCTCGCGCACCACAACTACCTGCGGCGCGACTCGAATTCGACGATGCTCGACTCGCTGGTGATCGACGCGGCCGCCGCGTCGCGCGTGAACCTCAACGGCAACCTGATCGTGAATCATCTCGAAGGGCTGCGTGCGGCCGTGCTCGCGGGCGCGGGCATCGCGCTGCTCGGCACCGAGGTGGTCGGCGACGACATCGAGTCCGGCCGGCTCGTGCCGGTGCTGCTCGATGCGGTGCCGCCGCACGAGGCGCCGATCTATGCGGTCTACGCGAGCCGTCGTCACGTATCCGCGAAGGTGCGTTCGTTCGTCGATTTCCTGGCGGCGCGCTTCGAAGGGCAGTCGCTGTGCCCGTCGATCGAATCGCGCCTGCGCGTGCTGCCGATTACGCGGATGAAGCGCGTGGTCTGAGCCGTCTTTCCCGCTGCGGCGGGGCAATAAAAAAAGCGCGAACCGCTGCGGTTCGCGCTTTTTGTTTTGTCCGACGGTATGTGCGCCGGCGGCGGCGTCATGGCCGCCGCATCCGTCAGCGCGGGATGCCGAGCCGCGCCTTCGCGTCGTCGTACTCGCGCTTCAGGCGCTCGACGAGCGCGCCCACGCTCGGCAGGTCGTCCATCAGGCCGACGCCCTGGCCGGCACCCCAGATGTCCTTCCACGCCTTCGTCTTGTCACTGCCGAAATTCATCTTGGTCTTGTCGGATTCCGGCAGCGCCTCCGGATCGAGGCCGGCCTTCTCGATGCTCTCGCGGATATAGTTGCCGTGCACGCCCGTGAAGAGGTTCGTGTAGATGATGTCCGACGATTTCGCGTTCACGATCGCGTGCTTGTAGTCGTCGATCGCGTGCGCTTCCTGTGTTGCGATGAAGCGCGTGCCCATGTACGCGAAGTCGGCGCCCATCGCCTGCGCGGCGAGGATCGAGCCGCCGTTCGCGATCGCGCCGGACAGCACGATCGGGCCGTCGAAGACCTTGCGGACTTCGCCGACGAGCGCGAACGGCGACGTCGTGCCCGCGTGGCCGCCGGCACCGGCCGCGACGAGGATCAACCCGTCGACACCGGCTTCGAGCGCCTTCTGCGCGTGACGCAGGTTGATCACGTCGTGCAGCACGATGCCGCCGTAGCTGTGCACCGCGTCGACGATCTCGCGCGCCGGCGCGCGCAGGCTCGTGATGAAGATCGGCACCTTGTGCTCGACGCACACGCGCACGTCGTGCTCGAGCCGCGCATTCGACTGATGGACGATCTGGTTGACCGCGATCGGGCCGATCACCGCGTCGGGATTTTTTGCCTTGTGGTCGGCGAGCTCGGACTGGATCTGCGTGAGCCACTCGTCGAGCAGTTCGGCCGGACGGGCGTTGAGCGCGGGGAACGAACCGACGATGCCCGCCTTGCACTGCGCGAGCACGAGTTCGGGGTAGCTGACGATGAACATCGGCGACGCGATGACGGGCAGCGTCAGGTTCTGCAGGACGGTGGGCAATGCCATGTGATGTCTCCAGTCTCCAGGGGCGGCCGCGCGGTCGCGCTGACGCCATGCTTTACGGTCGAACGGCCATTCGAGTGTAGCTGCGAAACGAGGTCGTTCTTATTAATACGAACGATCGTGCGATTCTACGCGAGCTTAACAAAATGCGCGGTGTGCCGGCAATCGAGTGAGTGTTCTCTTTCTAGGGATTCTGGCTGTTGCCCCGCTGTGTAGACGCGCAAGCGCTCCTAAAATAAACGCCATAACAAACCAACGAGAAACAAACCATGTCGTTTGAGGCGTTTGCACCGTTTCGCGTGACGGTGCAGGACACCGATATCTTCGGTGTCAAAGGAGGCGCGGGTCCGCCGCTCCTGTTGCTGCACGGACATCCGCAAACCCACATGATCTGGCATCGCGTTGCCGCGACGCTCGCGAATCATTTCACGGTGATCGCCACCGACCTGCGCGGTTACGGCGCGTCGGGCAAGCCGCCGAGCGACGCGCAGCATGCGCCGTATTCGAAACGTGCGATGGCGGCCGATCAGGTCGCCGTGATGCGGCATTTCGGCTTCGAGCACTTCCACGTGTGCGCGCACGATCGCGGCGCGCGGGTCGCGCACCGGCTCGCGCTCGATCATCCGGACGCCGTCGAGCGGATGATGCTGCTCGACATCGCGCCGACGCTCGCGATGTACGAGAAAACCGATCGCGCGTTCGCGACCGCGTATTTCCACTGGTTCTTCCTGATCCAGCCGGAGCCGCTGCCGGAGACACTGGTCGGCGCGCATACCGATGCGTACATCGAGCGCGTGATGGGCAACCGGTCCGCCGGGCTCGCGCCGTTCGCGCCCGAGGCGCTCGCCGCGTACCGGGCCGCGCTCGCGCAACCGGGCGCCGTGCATGCGATGTGCGAGGACTACCGCGCGTCCGCGACGATCGATCTCGAGCACGACCGTGCGGATCTCGAGCGCGGCAACAAGGTCGCGTGCCCGCTGCGCGTGCTGTGGGGCGAGAACGGGATCGTCGGCCGCTGCTTCGATCCGCTCGACGAATGGCGCCGCGTCGCACGCGACGTCAGCGGCCGCGCGCTCGAGTGCGGACACTACATTCCGGAAGAGGCGCCCGTCGCGCTGATCGACGAACTGCTCGCGTTCTTCGAGGCGCGCGACGCGGCGGCCTGACGGTACGCGGGCGGCGCGCGTACCGGCTGCTCAGCGGTGCGCGCTGTCGTCCTCGACGAGCGGCGGCAGCCGGCGCGGCACCGGCGTCGATTTCACGATCGCGGTGCTCGTCTCGGCGCGCTCCGTCACTTTCGACAGGATGTCGTCGAGGTGCTCGATCGTGCGCAGGTAGAGCCGGCAGATGAAGCAGTCGTCGCCGGTCACCTTGTCGCACTCCACGAATTCGGGAATCCGCCGCAGCATCTCTTCGACGAGATGCAGCTGGCCGGGCAGCGGCTTCACGCGGACGATCGCCTGCAGCGTGTAGCCGAGCGCGCGCGGGTCGAGCTCGACGGTGAACGCGGCGATCACCCCTTGCGCCTCGAGCCGCCGCACGCGGTCGGCGGTCGCGGGCGCCGACAGCCCGATCTGCCGGGCGAGTTCGCTGGTTGCGATGCGCGCGTCGTCGGCCAGCGCCGCGAGGATCGCGCGGTCGGTCGCGTCGAGCGACGCGATCGCGGGCGGGGAAAGGCGTTTCGGCATGATCGCTTTGCTTTCGAAGGTGAATCGGTCGATTCACTTCAGTTTAGCCGTGGTTGCCGCGAAAGCAAGTTTCTAGAATCGAAGTCATCCACTCTTCTGAACGGAGTTCACGATGGCTTCGAATGAAATTCGCCGCGGCGCCGCCGAGATGGTCGTCGCGATGATGATGTCCGGCACGATCGGCTGGCTCGTGATGTCGTCGCAGCAGCCGCTGACGAACGTCGTGTTCTTCCGCTGCCTGTTCGGTGCCGCGACGCTCGCGATCGTCTGCGCGGCGTTCGGCTTCCTGCGCCGCGCGCTGTTCTCGCCGCGGATGCTCGCGCTTGCGACGCTCGGCAGCGTCGCGATCGTCGCGAACTGGCTGCTGCTGTTCGCCGCCTATTCGCGCGCATCGATCTCGATGGCGACCGCCGTCTACAACACGCAGCCGTTCATGCTCGTCGCGCTCGGCGCGATCGTGTTCCGCGAGCGGATCACCGCGTCGACGGTCGCGTGGCTCGCGCTCGCATTCGTCGGGCTCGTCGCCGTGGTGCGTGTCGAGCCGGCCGTGCTCGCGGTGCCGGGCGAATATCTGGAAGGTGTCGCGCTGTCGCTCGGTGCGGCCTTTCTGTATGCGATCTCGTCGATCGTCACGAAGCACCTGAAGGGCACGCCGCCGCACCTGCTCGCGCTGTTGCAGGCCGGCCTCGGTGTCCTGCTGCTCGCGCCGTTCGCGCACTTCGGCACGTTGCCGGCGACCGCCGGGCAGTGGCTCGACCTCGTCGTGCTCGGCGTCGTGAACACGGGTCTGATGTATGTGCTGCTGTACGGCGCGATCCAGAAGTTGCCGACCGCGATGACCGGTGCGCTGTCGTTCGTCTATCCGGTCGTCGCGATCGTCGTCGATCACGTGGCGTTCGGGCAGACGCTCGCGTGGACGCAGGTGGTCGGCGCGCTGCTGATCCTGCTTGCGGCGGCCGGTGTGAATCTCGGCTGGCGCATCGTGCCCGCGCGTCGCGCGGCGGTCGGCAACTGAAACGGTCGTGCGGTTCGGCGCCGCTGCGGGGCAGCGCAGCGGCTCGTCGAATGCGTATTTCAGGAACGCGTATTGCGAGCGAAAGCCGTGCGCGCGCACGCGTGGAAGACGCTGTAAGAAGTTGTAGGGAAACACCCGATGCGATGCGGCCGCGTCGCTCGTATGATGCGGGCTGTGACGTTGATCACGTTCACAGGATTCCAATCTCATGCCGTTCGCCCGTCAGGCTGAACGGCTTTTTTTTATGCACCGCTTCTCGCCAGCAGACGCCGCCGCGCATCGAGCCGCGCGAGCAACGCGCGCCTCGCGTCGTCGTCCGATGCACGCCACCCCTTGATCTCGTCGCGCGTGCGCAGGCAACCCGCGCACCAGTCGGTGCGCGGATCGATCCGGCATACGTCGGTGCACGGCGACGCGACCGTGCCGACCGTCACCATCACCGGCACGTCGCTCATGCGGGCTCCCGCAACGCGACGTCCGCGACCGGCGCGCCCGTCAGCGACACGAGTTCGTTCGGCGACAGGTTGAACACCGCATGCGGATGGCCGGCGGCCGCCCACAGGCTGTCGAGCTCGAGCAGGTCGGCGTCGATCAGCGTGACCGGGTCGACGAGATGGCCGATCGGGCAGACGCCGCCGATCGCATAGCCGGTGTTGTCGCGCACGAACTTTGCGTCCGCGCGGCCGACCGCGCCGACCTGCGCGGCGACCTTCTTCTCGTCGACGCGATTGACGCCGCTCGCGACCACGAGCACCGGCGCGCCGTCCGACTGGCGGCGAAACAGGATCGACTTCGCGATCTGCGCGACCGAGCAGCCGAGCCCGGCCGCGGCCTCGGCCGACGTCTTGCCGGTTTCGGCGAGCATCACGATGCCTTTCGCGTGGCCGCGCTCGCGCAGCAGCAGCGCGACGCGTCGCGCGGAATCGGGGAGGGAATCGAATGAAGCGGGTGTCGTCATCTTGAGGAATCCATCGAATACCGGGGTCATACGCAGTTCGCGGCGTCAGCCGCGCTCTGCGCCTTGGCGAGCAGTGCGCGACCGGCGCGCGACACGTTCGCGCGGCCGATCGCGTTCGAGATGAAGTCGCCGGCGGCGACGACCTGCGCGAGATCGATGCCGGTGTCGATGCCGAGGCCCTGCATCAGGTACAGCACGTCCTCGGTCGCGACGTTGCCGGTCGCGCCCTTCGCGTACGGGCAGCCGCCGAGGCCCGCGACCGACGCGTGGAAGATCTCGATCCCTTCGAATAGCGCCGCGTAGATGTTCGCGAGTGCCTGGCCGTAGGTGTCGTGGAAGTGGCCCGACAGGCGTTCGCGCGGGAACACGCGCGTGACGGCCGAGAGCACTTCGCGCGTGCGCTTCGGCGTGCCGACGCCGATCGTGTCGGCGATGTCGATCTCGTCGCAGCCGAGCGCCGCGAAGCGCTCGACGACGTCGACGACCGATGCGACCGGCACTTCGCCCTGGTACGGGCAGCCGAGCGTGCACGACACGCTGCCGCGCAGCCGCAGGCCCGCATCCTTCGCCGCCTTCGCGACGGGCTCGAAGCGCGCGATGCTCTCCGCGATGCTGCAGTTGATGTTCCGCTGCGAGAACGCCTCGCTCGCCGCGCCGAAGATCACGACCTCGTCGGCGCGCGCGGCGACCGCATTCTCGAACCCCTTCAGGTTCGGCGTGAGTACCGAGTACACGGTGCCCGCGCGGCGCTCGATGCCGGCCATCACGTCGGCGCCGTCGGCCATCTGCGGCACCCATTTCGGCGACACGAACGACGCGGCCTCAATGTTGCGGAAGCCAGCGTGCGACAGCCGGTCGACGAGCGCGATCTTCACGTCGGTCGGCACGAAGGTCTTCTCGTTCTGCAGCCCGTCGCGCGGGCCGACTTCGACGATCTTGACGGCGGTGGGGAACGTCATGGTTGTCTCCTGGTTTGCTTGTAGTTTCAGTAGCCGCGTGCGTAGTCGACGATGCCGCCGATGCGCTCGCCGCGCTCGAGCGCGCGGATCTTGCCGGCGATCTGCGCGATGGCTTCGTCGCGCAGCGTCTCGGCCGAGCTGTGCGGCGTGATCGTGATGCGCGGCGTGTGCCAGAACGGATGGTCTTCCGGCAGCGGCTCGCGATGGAATACGTCGAGCGTTGCGGCGGCTACCTGGCCGTTCGAAAGCGCGTCGAGCAGGTCGGCCTCGACGAGATGCGCGCCGCGCGCGACGTTGACGACATACGCGCCGGGCGCGAGCCGTGCGAACGTGCGCGACGACAGGATGCCGTCGGTGTCGGGCGTGCTCGGCAGCAGGTTGACGAGCACCTTCGCGCCGTCGATGCACGCATCGAATGCGCCGTCGCCGGCGAAGGTCGCGACGCCGTCGAGCTGCTTCGCGCTGCGGCTGTAGCCGCGCCACGCGAGGAGGACGGAAGAGGGGCGTGGAGGGGAGGAGGGGGAGCTACAGTGTGAAGAGAGTGGTGGGCAGGGTGACGTAAAACGAAAAAAAAGAGCGTA
>NZ_JAAGPO010000199.1:0-18150 GCF_017104825.1 Burkholderia sp. Ac-20345
GGTCTGTGGCGCCACGGCGATGCGTCGAGTGCCTGCAGGATCGCCGGTCGCGGGCCGGCCCACGGCGCGGCCCAGTCGGCCGCGAGCGGATCGAAGTCGTCGCCGAGCATGAGATCGCGCGCGAGCGCGCCGATCAGCCCCGCGCGTGCGCCCTTGCCGTCGCCCACCGGGAAGCGCGCGAGCGCGAGCAGCGTATCGCGCCGCTGGCGCTCGGCGGGCGACTCGCCGAACACGTGCAGCCCGTCGCGAATCTGCGCCTCCTTCAGTTCGCACAGCCACGCGTCGACGCGCGTGAGCAGCGCATCCTCGTCACCCGTATCGCGCGGCGGCGACACGCTCAGCTCGTCATGCAGCCGGTGCTCGGCGATCGTCGCGAGGATCGTCTTGCGCAGCAGCTTCGCGCGCCGTGCATCGACCATCAGCGCTTCGTAGTATTCGTCGACCTGCCGTTCGAGATCCTGCAGCGGGCCGTAGTTTTCGGCGCGCGTGAGCGGCGGCATCAGGTGATCGATGATCACGGCCTGCGCGCGGCGCTTCGCCTGGCTGCCCTCGCCCGGATCGTTGACGATGAACGGGTACAGGTGCGGCAGCGGCCCGAGCGTCAGGTCGGGCCAACACGCGTCGGACAGTGCGACGCTCTTGCCCGGCAGCCATTCGAGGTTGCCGTGCTTGCCGAGGTGGATGACCGCGTCAATGCGATACGCATCGCGCAGCCAGAAATAGAACGCGAGATACGCGTGCGGCGGCACGAGATCCGCGTCGTGGTAGCTCGCGTAGTCGTTCTCGCCGCGCGAGCGCGACGGCTGGATGCCGACGAACACGTTGCCCGCGCGCCAGCCGGCGATCGTGAAGCGCCCGTGCCGCAGCGTCGGGTCGGCTTCGGGCGGGCCCCAGCGTTCGTTCAGCGCGTCGCGCACGGCCACCGGCAGCCGCGCGAAACGCGCGACGTAGTCGGCCAGCGGGAAGCTCTGGAATGCGGGACGCAATGCATGCACGGCCGCGTCGTTGGTCACGCCTTCGGTGAGCCGCGCGATCAGCGCGTCGCCGTCGGGCGGCAGGTCCGCCACCGCGTAGCCTGCGTCGCGCAGCGCCGCGAGCACGCGCAGTGCGGAGGCCGGCGTGTCGAGCCCGACGCCGTTGCCGATCCGCCCTTCGCTTTGCGGATAGTTCGCGAGGATCAGCGCGACGCGCTTGTCGATGTTGTCGAGCGTGCGCAGCCGGCACCAGCCGCGCGCGAGCGCCGCGACGAACGCGATCCGTTCGGCGTCCGGCTGGTAGCGCACGACGTCGACCTCGGTGTGCGGACAGCGGTACGCGAGCCCCTTGAAGCTAACCGCGCGCGTGACGATGCGGCCGTCGACTTCCGGCAGCGCGATGTGCATCGCGATATCGCGCGCATGCAGGCCCTGGTTGTCGGCCACCCACGCGTCGCGATTGCCGCCGGACAGGATCACCTGCAATACCGGCGCATCGCCGGCGAGCACGTCGTGTTCGGGGCTGTCGATCGCACCGGCCGCGAACGCGGTCGTGTTCAGCACGAGCGCGACGCCATGCGTGTCGCAGAGCTGCGTGATGACCTCGCGGCTCACCGCGTCCTTCAGCGACGTGACCGCGATCGGCAGCGGATTCAGCCCTTCCTCGACGAGCGCGTCGGCCAGCGCATCGAACACGGCCGTGTTCGCGGCCTGCCAGTGCGCGCGATAGAACAGGATCGCGACGACGGGCGCGCCGGGCGTCCAGCGCGGCCGCCAGTCGTCGACGCTCGCACGGTCGCGCGCCGGGTGATACAGCGCCGCGGCCGGCAGCGGGCGCGGCAGTTCGGGTTCGTCGCCGAACCCGAGCGTGTGGAATGCAATGCTGCGCAGCAGCGCTTCGGCGTTGTGCACGCCGCCTTCACGCAGATAGCGCCACCACAGCCTGCACAGGTCGGGCGCGACGGTGCTCTTCGCGACGAGGTTCGGGTCTTCCTGCAGGTCGCCCGAGAACATCGCGAGCTGCTGCCCGCGCTTCGACGCGAGCGACACGGCCTGCTCGATCCCGTACGGCCAGTACGCCTCGCCGCCGAGATGGTCGATCACGACCGACTTCGCATGCTGCAGCACGTCGTCGACGTAGAAGTCGACCGACGCCGGCTGCCGCAGGAACGTGACGTTCGCGAGCCGCACGCTCGGGAAGCCGGCCGGCAGGTGCGGCACGACGCTCGCGAGCAGCGACAGCGTCGTGTCGGCCGAACTCAGGATCACGATCTCGGCCGGCTGCTGGTCGATCCGGACGACACCCTGAGTATCGTCGACGAAGCCTCCCGGTGTGGTGCGCAGCAGATGCATCGTGCGTTACGCCTGTTGCGGCTCGGCCGCGCACGCGGCGTCGAACGCGCGTTGCAGCGCGGCCGCGTCGAGATCCTCGCCGATCAGCACGAAGCGGCTCGCGCGCGTTTCGCCGTCCTGCCAGCGACGGTCGAAATAGCTGTCGAAGCGGCGCCCGACGCCCTGGATGACGAGCCGCATCGGCGCGCCGGGCAGCGCGGCGAAGCCTTTCGCGCGATAGATCGTGTGCGCCTCGACGACGCGCTGCAGCGCCGCGATCGTCGCTTCGCGCGTGCCGGCGTCGCCCGACACGACCACCGAGTCGAAATCGTCGTGATGGTGATCGTGATCGCCGTCGTCGGCCGAGCCGTGATGATCGTGACGCAGGTGGATCGTTTCTTCCGATGCCGATTCGAGGCCGAGCAGCAGTGCGAGGTCGAGTTCGCCGCGCGTCGCGCGCACGATCTTCACCTGCGGCGGGATTTCGTCGCGGATCGCGGTTTCGATCTGTGCAAACTCCGTATCGCCGACGAGATCGGCCTTGTTCACGATCACGAGATCGGCGGACGACAGTTGATCGGCGAACAGCTCGTGCAGCGGCGATTCGTGGTCGAGGTTCGGATCGGCGCGGCGCTGCGCGTCGACGGCCTGCGGGTTTTCCGCGAACTGGCCGCTTGCGGCGGCCGGCCCGTCGACGACGGTCACGACCGCGTCGACCGTGAAGCTGTTGCGGATCGTCGGCCAGTTGAACGCCTGCACGAGCGGCTTCGGCAGCGCGAGGCCCGAGGTTTCGATCAGCACGTGGTCGATGTCCGCGCGGCGCTCGACGAGCGCTTCCATCACCGGATAGAACTCTTCCTGCACGGTGCAGCACAGGCAGCCGTTCGCGAGTTCGTATAGCTGGCCCGCCGCTTCGCCCTGCGCGCCCTCGGCATCCTCGCAGCCGATGCCGCAGCCCTTGAGGATTTCGCCGTCGATGCCGAGCTCGCCGAATTCGTTGACGATCACCGCGATGCGGCGGCCTTCGGCGTGCTGCAGGATGTGGCGCATCAGCGTCGTCTTGCCGCTGCCGAGAAAGCCCGTGACGATCGTGACGGGAAGCTTGCGTAGGGTCATGGTAGGTCCGGTGTCGAAGATGGAATCAGGACGGGATCGTCGCGTCGATGGCGGCGTGGCAGTTCATCTGGCGGATCGCAGGCGTGCCGTCGCGCGGTCCGGACGGACAGTCGCGGGACAGGTGGTACGACGAATCGGACATGGTGCTTCCTTGCGAACGGTCGACATCGTGAGTGCCAACACGGCTGCCGCTGGCCCGCTGCACGCCGCCTGCCGTTCGCCGCGCCGGCCGGCGCGGGTTCGCGCAGGGACGGATCGGCGGAGGAAACGGGCGACACGCGGGCGTCGGGCCTGCTGCGGCCGTGGACGATGCGCCGCCTCCCCGCGGCGCTGAACCCCAACGTTTAGGCCGGTATCCGGGCTGGCGAACACGCCGCTTCGCCTTCCCGGATGCACGCGGCATCCAGTGGCGGTCGTCCGCATGCGCGCGGCATGCGGCGAAGCGGCGTTGCGTCACACTTGCGCGCGACGCGTTCGCTTACCGTTGCGGGGGCAGCACAGGTTGGCTCGACTGCGGCGCAGGCAGGCTTCCTGTTTCCCGTTTAACTGCGCATGCCGGAGCGGCGCGCGCGAGCACCAAAACGCGTGCGAGTGTAGGCGGCGGTGCGGGGAGCGTCAAGGCGGAACGGGCCGCCGGGCCCGGTTTCCCATGCCCGGCGCGCGTGGCCGGAAGCCGTGCGCGGCGGTTCGCACGGGTGGATCGCTGTGCTATCGTATGCGCCGCGTTCGGTGCTCGCATGCGCATTCCGCGCCTGCAGTTAAACGGGAAACAGGAGGCGGACCACCGCCCGGCCTGTGCTGTCCCCGCAACGGTACGCCGCCCGCGCGACGCGCTTCCCCGCGCACGCGTCCATGCCGCCCACGATGCCACTGCCCTTCAGCCGGGCGGGAAGGCTGCGGCCTGGCAAGCGGCCAGCCCGGATACCGGCCGACGCAAGGGGCGAGCCCGACGCTCGCCGAACGCCCGATCCGCGGGGGACGGATGGGGTGCGCATTTTGCCCGCGTCCGCGCGGGCTTCGTTCGATCCGTCATGCCTGACCTGTCCGCTGGCCGCCGCCGCGCCGCCTGCCTGCCCTGTTTCACTGTTTCGACACGGTGCGCGCCGTGCCACGCCCGATGAGCCGCGCCTGGCTCATCGGCGCCGGCCCCGGCGACGCCGACCTGCTGACGCTCAAGGCCGCCCACGCGATCGGCGCGGCGGACGTGCTGCTCGTCGACGATCTCGTGAATCCCGACGTGCTGCGCCATGCGCGTGCCGATGCGCTCATCGAGCACGTCGGCAAGCGCGGCGGTCATGCGTCGACGCCGCAGGAAGCGATCGTCGCCGCGATGCTCGCGCATCTGCAAGCGGGCCGCAGCGTCGCGCGGCTCAAAGGCGGCGATCCGTTCGTGTTCGGCCGCGGCGGCGAGGAGCTGACCGCGCTCGGCGCGGCGGGATTCCCGGTCGAGGTCGTGAACGGCGTCACCGCGGGCATCGCCGCGCCGGCCGCAATCGGCATACCGGTCACGCAGCGCGGCGACGCTCAGGGGGTGATCTTCGTCACGGGCCACGGCGCGGGCGCCGATGAACCCGACTGGCGCGCGCTCGCGGCCACGCGCATGACGATCGTCATCTACATGGGCATCCGCCGGCTCGACGCGATTGCAACCGCGCTGCGCGACGGCGGCCTGCCCGGCGATACGCCGTGCGCGGCGATCGAGAACGCGACGCGCCCCGGGCAGCGGCACGTGCTCGCGACGCTCGACACGCTCGTCGAACGCGTCGGGGCAACCGGCATCGGCTCGCCGGCGATCGTCGTGATCGGCCGCGTCGCGGCGTTCGCCGCCGATCCCGCGGTACGTGCCGCGCTCGGCAGCGGCGCATGATGCGCGTCGCGCTCGGCGTCGGTTTCCGCGCGGGCGTGACGGCCGCGCAGCTCGATGCCGCGATCCGCGCGGCGTTGACGCTGTACCCGGCCGCCGAACCGGCGCTCGTCGCCACGCTCGCCGACAAGGCGCGTGACCGCGCGCTGCGCACGTTGTGCGCGCGACGCGGCTGGCCGCTGGTTGCGTTCGACGCTGCGCAGCTCGCGAGCCGCCCCGAACTGGCCGCGAGCGGCCCGTCGGATGCCGCGCTCGCCCGCTTCGGCGTCGCGGGCGTGGCCGAGCCGTGCGCGCAGCTCGCGGCGCCGCACGGCCGGCTGCTGGGCCCCAAATCCATCCGGGACGGCGTGACGGTCGCACTCGCCGGCCCGCTCTGAATCCTTTGTTTCGCTTTCTTTCGACAGGACGAATCCGATGAAAACCGACGCCGAATCCCATCAACGGATGACCGAACGCCGCCGTGCGGGCCACGAGAAGAAGCAGGCCGCCGCCACCAATGAAAAGGGCCTGCTGATCGTCAACACCGGCAACGGCAAGGGCAAGAGCACGGCCGCGTTCGGCATGGCCGTGCGCGTGCTCGGCCACGGCATGCGGCTCGGTGTCGTGCAGTTCATCAAGGGTGCGCTGCACACGTCCGAGCGCGACTTCCTCGGCGCGGTGGCCGAATGCGATTTCGTGACGATGGGCGACGGCTATACGTGGAACACGCAGAACCGCGACGCCGACATCGCGACCGCGCGCAAGGGCTGGGACGAGGCGCGCCGGATGATCGAAAGCGGCGACTACCGGATGGTGATCCTCGACGAGCTGAACACGGTGCTGAAGTACGAATACCTGCCGCTCGACGAAGTGCTCGCGACGCTGGCCGCGCGTCCCGATTCGGTGCACGTCGTCGTGACCGGGCGGCATGCGCCCGACGCGCTGATCGACGCGGCCGACCTCGTCACCGAAATGCGGCTCGTCAAGCATCCGTACAAGGAGCAAGGCGTGAAGGCGCAACGCGGCGTGGAGTTCTGAGCATGCCGGCCTGCCCCGCGCTGTTCGTCAGTGCGCCCGCGTCGGGCCAGGGCAAGACGTCGGTGACGGCCGGCCTCGCGCGGCTGCACCGCCGGCTCGGCCGCCGCGTGCGCGTGTTCAAGACCGGGCCCGATTTTCTCGATCCGATGCTGCTCGAACGCGCGAGCGGCGCGCCCGTGCATGCGCTCGACCTCGGGATGGTCGGCGAGGCCGGCTGCCGCGCGCTGCTTGCCGACGCCGCGCGCGATGCCGACCTGATCCTGATCGAAGGCGTGATGGGGCTGTTCGACGGCACGCCGAGCAGTGCCGACCTCGCGGTTGCATTCGGCGTGCCGGTCGTCGCGGTGATTTCCGCGAAGTCGATGGCGCAGACGTTCGCGGCGATCGCGTTCGGGCTCGCGCGGTTCCGGGCGGGGCTGCCGTTTCATGGCGTGCTGGCGAATCGCGTCGGCTCGGCCCGGCATGCGGAACTGCTGCAACAGGCGTTGCCCGACGACTTGCGCTGGCTCGGGCACGTGCCGGCCGATGCGGGCATCGCGCTGCCGGAGCGGCATCTCGGCCTGCACCAGCCGAACGACATCGACGATCTCGATGCGCGGCTCGATCGCGCGGCCGATGCGCTCGCGCAAACGGCGCTTGCCGAGTTGCCGCCGGCTGTTGCGTTCGCGGAACCGGATGCAGCAGCGCCGCTGCCGCGTGCGCTCGCCGGCAAGCGGATCGCGGTGGCGCGCGATATAGCGTTCTCGTTCATCTATCCGGCGAATCTCGCCTTGCTCGACACGCTCGGTGCGCAGGTACGATTCTTCTCGCCGCTCGCCGACGAACCCGTGCCGGACGACTGCGACGCACTGTTCCTGCCGGGCGGGTATCCGGAGCTGTATGCGGCAAGGCTCGCGGCGAATGCCACGACCGCGCGGTCGATTCGCGCGCACGCGGCAGCGGGCAAGCCGATCGTCGCGGAATGCGGGGGGATGGTGTATCTGTGCGAATCGCTGACCGATGTGGACGGCGTGACGACGCCGATGCTGGGGCTGTTGCCGGGTCAGGCGACGATGCAGCGCCGGTTCGCGGCGCTCGGCATGCAGCAGCTCGAAACGCGCGGTGGGACGATGCGTGGGCATACGTTCCATTATTCGCGGCTCGCGACGCCGATGGAACCGGTCGCGAATGCCGTACACCCCGACGGCGCATCGGGCAGCGGCGAAGCCGTCTATTGTCGCGATGCGATCGTCGCGACGTACATGCACATGTACTGGCCGTCGAATCCGGATGCGGTGACGGCGTTATTCAGCGGGGAAGCGCTCTAGACTGATCGATGCTTCGCTCGGGTCGGGATCGCACGAGTCATACCGGGATTGCTGGCCTCATCGCAACGATCACACACCTGCTTTGTGCGACTACAGATGTTGTTCGATGTCCATTCGTTGATGCAGGACCCGAATCACATCGATCGTGTATTCCGTTTCGCGATAGAACACGACGTGGGAGCCCACTGCGTACCGGAAATATTCATCGCGAACAATACAAGTCCGACCGACCTTTTCACCGCGCGCCAGCGCTTCCATTGTTCCGATCAGATCGCGGTGGTAAAGGTCTGCCTGCTTGAGCGACCAATGCACGACGGTATAGCGCCAAATGTCTTCGAGATCGAGTTCGGCCAGCGGTGCGAGCTGACGCTGCCTTTAACCGTCATGTGTCGGCCGCATGCGGGCCAGGAAGGCCTCTCTGTCGAATGGCTTGGGTTCTCCCGATGCCTCACCGGCCTTCAACGCTTCCTGCAACGCGCGCGCCTGCGTTTCTTGTGATTCGAGAAGCCGCGAACCGGCTCTTACGACGTCGCTCGCGGAACCGTATCGTCCCGACTGCACTTGAGCATCGACGAATTCGGCAAAGTGGTCGCCCAGGTAAACGGATGTGTATCGCGACATGAGTCACCTCCTTTTCAAGGCGGCCATCATTTACCAAAGTTTGCTACTTCGGGCGCTCAGCCGCTGCGGCAACCCTGCCGATGTCCAGCCTCGCGCCGTATGCGTCGTTTCCCTGGTCACACCAGGAACGACTCCGCCAGCTTCACCCAGTACGACGCGCCGGTGGGCAGCGCCGCGTCGTTGAAGTCGTAGCCTGGGTTGTGCACCATGCAGCCGCCCTCCCCGTCGCCATTGCCGATGATCAGGTAGCAGCCCGGCCGCTTCTCGAGCAGGAACGCGAAATCCTCGCTGCCGGTGAGCGGCACCATCCCGTCGATCAGGTTCGCATCGCCCACCCACTCGCGTGCGACGTTGCGCGCGAACCCGGTCATTTCCGCATCGTTGACGAGCACCGGATAGCGGCGCTGGTAGTCGATCGTCGCGGTCGCGCCGAACACGGCCGCCTGCGCATGCACGACTTCCTTGATGCGCGTCTCGAGCAGGTCCCGCACCTCGGGCTTCAGCGCGCGCACCGACAGGCGCATCTGCGCGCGATCGGGAATCACGTTCGGCGCCTCGCCCGCGTGGATCGCGCCGACCGTGACGATCGCCATGTCGAGCGGCGACACGTTGCGCGACACGATCGTCTGCAGCGCAATGACGATCTGCGCGCAGACGACCACCGAATCGACCGCCTTGTGCGGCACCGCGCCGTGGCCGCCGCGGCCCTGCACGTCGACGATCACGGTATCCGACGACGCCATGAACGGCCCCGGCAGGAAGCCGAACTTGCCCGTCGGGAAGCCGGGCATGTTGTGCATCGCGAAGATGGCATCGCACGGGAACAGCTCGAACAGCCCTTCGTCGAGCATCTTCTTCGCGCCGCCGAGCCCTTCCTCGGCCGGCTGGAAAATCAGGTTCAGCGTGCCCGAGAAGCGACGCTCGCGTGCGAGATGCTTCGCGGCCGCGAGCAGCATCGCCGTGTGGCCATCGTGGCCGCACGCGTGCATCTTGCCGGCGATCTTGCTCTCGTACGGCAGGCCCGTGGCCTCGTGGATCGGCAGCGCGTCCATGTCGGCACGCAGGCCGAGACGCTGAGTGCCGTTGCCGACTTTCAACTGCGCGACGACGCCCGTGCCGCCGAGCCCGCGATGCACCGTGTAGCCCCACGACTGCAGTTGCTCCGCGACGAGGTCGCTCGTCGCGAATTCCTCGAAGCCGAGCTCGGGGTGGGCATGGATGCGGTGCCGGATCTCGATCATTTCGTCGGCGAGGCCTGCGGGAATCACGCTGTGCGTCACGGTGTCGTCTCCTTGGGGTGCTGTGCTGCGGGAATGTGCAGGCAAGGATAGTCGGTTCGACGGCAACCGGGCAGACGGAAAGTCGTCGCGGTAGCAACCAGCAGTTGCCGCTGGTGAATGCTGTGCACGACAAGCGCAAGCCGGCCATCCGGACGACTGCCGCACCGGAGCCAGATGCGTGAAGCTGTGAGCCATCCATCGATTTCTTGCGCATGAGGGCACCAGTGACTATCGCTCAGCATCATGGAATAGTGCCTATCCATCAAAGGCTTGCGAATTCTTGTTCACTTTTTGACGGTTGTACATTATTTGTGTACGCTGACAGAAAAGTGAACATCCGATTCCATTCGATGCCCGCGAACCTTTCCCTCTCCGTGTCGGAACAGCACGTGCTCGATGAAGCCTGCGCCGCGTTCGAAAGCGCGACCCGGCGCTTTCGCGCGCGGCCCGTGCGCGTGCCGGCCGCCAGCAACGCGCATGCCGACGCCATGATCTGCTTCGACGTTGCCGGGCAGGCATTCGAGATGCCGGTCGCCGTGAGCCTGCGCGTCGAATCGCTGGCAGGCGCGCTCGCGGAAATGCGCCGCCGCGGCGGCGGTACCGCGACGCCCGGCGAGCGGCCGCTGATGCTGGTCGCACCGTATCTTTCAGCCGAACTGGCCGCCGGGCTGACCGACCAGGGCATCCCGTTTCTCGATACCGCCGGCAACGCATGCCTGATTCAGCCGGAGGCAACCGTGATGATCGCGGGCCGGCCGAAACCCGCACGCACACCGCGCCGACAGGCATCGCGCGCGACGACGCCGAAGGGGCTGGCCGTGATGTTCGCGCTCGCGACACATCCGGGCCTCGTCGCGCAACCGTACCGGGCGATCGCCGCCGCGTCGGACGTCGCGCTCGGCACGGTCAATCTCGCGATGGACGATCTGATCGCGCGCGGCCTCGTCGGGCAGCGCCGCAACGGCGAGCGCCTGATTCCCGACTGGCCGCGCTTCGTGCAGGAATGGGTCGCGCTCTACCCGAGCCGCTTGCGCGCGAAACTGCCGAGCCGCCGGTTTGCCAGCCTCGCGCCCGACTGGTGGCGCGGCTTCGATTTCGCGGCATTCGATGCGCGGCTCGGCAGCGAGCCGGCGGCCGACCTGCTGACGCACGACCTGAAACCCGCCGCGATCACCGTCTATACGCACGGCCCTGCATCGAACCGGCTGCTGCTCCAGGGCCGCCTGCGTCCGGACGAGCGTGGCGACGTCGAACTCGTCGAAGCGTTCTGGCCGCCGTCCGCGGCGCTCGACTGGCGCGAGCAGGACGTACCGGTCGTGCCGCCGCTGCTGATCTACGCGGATCTCGTCTCGTCCGGCGACAGTCGCAATCTCGCCATCGCCGATCGCATCCATGACCGATACCTCGCCCACCCGCCCGCTTGAAGTCGACGCACGCCGGCCGCTGGAGCCCGCGGCGGTCGCGCTGCTGCAGGCCGTCAGCTCGGCCTGCGCACACCTCGACGCGGCGTTCGTGGTGGCGGGCGCAACCGCGCGCGACATCCTGATGTGGCACGTGCACGGCATCCGGCCGGTGCGCGCGACGCGCGACGTCGACGTTGCGGTGTGTGTGGTGAGCTGGCCATTTCATGAACAGCTGATCGAGGCACTCGTCGCTACCGGGCAATTCACGCGCGCGCCGAAACAGCAGCAGAAACTGCTGTTCGACAGCGGCGCACACGGTTTTCGCACCGAACTGGATCTCGTGCCGTTCGGGCCACTCGAAACGCCGCCGGGCGAGATCGTGTGGCCGCCCGGCGGTGAATTCGTGCTGAACGTGCTCGGGTTTCAGGAAGCCGTGGACACCGCACTGCCGGTGTCGATCGACGCGCGCACCGTGGTGCCGGTGGCCAGCCTGCCGGCGCTGGCGCTACTGAAGCTGCTCGCGTGGAAGGACCGGCGTGCGCGCCAGAACAGCGACGCGTACGACCTGCTGTTCCTGCTGCGGAATTTCCACGACGCCGGCAATCGCGAACGTATCTGGGATACCGCGCCGGACCTGCTCGAGATGCACGCGTTCCAGCCGGGCCTCGCCGCTGCCGCGCTGCTCGCCCGAGAGGCGCAACGGATTGCTTCGCCGCAGACGCGGGACGCGATCCGCGCGCTGTTGTCGGACGATGCGACTTATGCGGCGCTCGGCCAGGATCTGCTGGCACGCGCGTTCGCGCTGTTGCCCGGTGAATTCAGCGACGACGTCGACCGGTATCTCGACGCGTTCCGCACCGCCTTTCTCGTTGACCAACCCGCGCCCCGCACGTGACGCGCGGCTGCGGAACAGCCGCGCGACCGTGTGGATACCAGGCCGCGCTCAGGCCGCCCGGTCTTCGAGCGATAACCCGGCGACACGCGCCGAACGCGCGGCTGTCGCGGGAGTTTTTGCCATGTCGCGAGCCTGTCGTCGATGAGGAGAGCGATCCATTCTTCACGACGCAGGCCGCGCAGCCCCTATCCCGGACGGCCGATGCGGGCGTGCCGCGGCGCCGCACCGCGCACCCGCACCGTCACGGCAACCGGAAAGTGTCGAAGAACGTATCGCGCTCGATCACGGTGAGCGCCGCACGCTTGTGCGGGAAGTCGAATTCCTTCAGCGTGTAGAACCCGAGCCGGTGCATGTACGCGATGTGCCGCACGTGATCGACGCGCGGCTCGCCCACGAGTCGCTGCGTGCGCGGTTCGTCGACGAACATGTAGTGCAGCACCCCGCTCCACCATGCATGCAGCTTGCCGGCGCTCTGGAAGCGCGAGTCGCCGATCAGCAGGTGCAGCCCGCGATCGTAGTCGTGCGCGTCATAGAACGGCGCGAGACGGTCCTCCTTCGCCCAGTAGAACTCGAAATAGCCGAACGGCTTGTCGTCGAAATAGCCGATCATCGGGTGCATGTGCGGATCGGCGAGCCGCTCGGCGAGATACGCCGCGTGCTCGTCGCGCGTGCCGCGCTGGTCCCAGAAATGCGCGACGCGATCGAGGTTCATCCAGCCGCTGAACAGGTCCGCGTGCGCGTCGATGTCGACGGTGCGCAGGCTGAACGTCATCCCGACCTGCGGCATGTAGCGCGCATAGATTTCGCCGGCCGGCGACGGCGGCCGCACCGGGTGCCGGTGGCCGTTCGTGATCACATGGCGCAGCGGCATCCCGCCCGAAGCAGGCGCCTTCAGCCACGGCCGCGGGTTCTGCCAGAACGTCGCGCGCGACACGGTGACGCGCAGCGTGTCGCCGGCAACCTGCGCGCCGTCGATCACACCCTCGCGCACCGCGCGTGCGACGTACGACGCGATTGCCGCCGCATCGGCACCGCCGAGCGGCACCGTGATCGTCGCCGCGTCGTAACGCGTGTCGGTGTTGAACAGCGCGACGAACGCCGCGAGCAGTACGTCCGGCGAGTCGTCCGGCCGCCACGCGTCGAGCGTGTGCTCGGCGACTGCCATTGCCTGTCCGTGTACGGCGCCGTCGAGCGCGGCGGCCACTTCACCTTCGACGGCGTCCGCGGCGCCGGCCGGTTTCGTCAGCGTGTCTTCCATCACAGTGCTCCCGCGTCGTGGCGGTCGGCGAGGACGTGCAGCCCCCGCTCGAGTGCCGGAAACAGGCTGCGCTGGAAGTTGTTCCAGCGCAGTTCGAGAATCGTGTCGTCCGGCGCGATCGGCGTGTCGAGCACGTCGCTGATCACCTCGCCGGAATCGATGCCGTTGTCGACGTAGTGGAACGACGCACCCGTCATCAGCACGGGCTCGACGGACGATGTCGCGCCGCTCGCCCAGTCGACCCGTTCGCCGCGCGCGCCGTGCAGCGCATCGAGCGTCGCCCACGCGCCGCGCCGCTGGTACGGCGAACCATCGGCCGTAATGCCCGGGTGGATGTTGGCGATGCGCCGGTGAAAGCGCGCGCCGGGCCGCACGAGTTCGTCGAGGATCACGAGCAGCCCGTCGAGCACGACGACCTCGGCTTCGAGTTCGAGCAGGCGCTCGAGCAGGCGGCGCTCGAACGCCTGCTTGCCCGCAGCGCGCTCGCTTGCGTCGCGCGGCAGCCGCCGGTACGTCGACGGAATCGAGCAGAACAGTTCGTCGACCGGCCGGCCCTGCACCGTCAACCCTTCCGGCAGGATCCACGGGCGGCCCGGCGTGCGGGCGAAGCCGTAGTCGGCGACTTTCGCGCGGTCGGCCGGCGAACCGTCGTCGTCGTCGACGATCACGCCCTTGAGCGTGTAACGCTCGCCGAGCGGCGAGTCGTTCAGGCGTTCGACGAGGAATTCGAGCGGCGCCTTCATGTAGCGCGTACCGCCCTGATAAGCGACCGGCTGTCCGGCACGATCGGCCGCGCCGTTGCGCAGCGACTGGATGTAGACGAGATTTTTCTTCGGCATGGATGCGTCGTGGAAAAGCGGACGAAGGCGCCGCGGCCGGCCCGCGCCGGCCACGAAGGCCGGCCGGCGAGCCGCGGCGCGCGTCGTCACCAGTTGTATTTCGCGGTCGCGATCACGGTGCGGTCGGTGCCGAACACGCAGACGTTCGACGACTGGCAACCGCTGATGTAGTGGCGGTTGAACAGGTTCGTCCCGTTCACGGCGAAGCGCCAGTTACGCGTGTCGTAGTGCACGCCCGCGTCGAACAGCGTGACGCTCGATACCGTCAGCGAGTTGTCGGCCGCACCGGCCGATGCGCTCTGGTAACGAATGCCGCCGCCGAGGCCGAAGCCCGCGAGCGGCCCCGTGTGCCACGTCCAGTCGGTCCACAGCGACGCCATCTGGCGCGGACGCGGGATGTCGACCGGCCAGTTGTTCAGCGACGCGTCGTTGGCCTTCACGTTCTTCACGTCCTGGTACACGTACGAGGCGATCAACGACAGGTTCGGCGTGACCTTGCCGGTCGCGCTCAGCTCGATCCCGCGCGAACGCACCTCGCCCGTCTGCACCGACTTCGTGCCGGTCGGGTCCTGGTTCGGCAGCGCGGTCGTGAGCACGTTGGTCTGGTTGATCTGGTAGATCGCCGCGTTCAGCATCAGGTTCTTGCCGGGCGGCTGCCAGCGCAGACCGGCCTCGATCTGCTTGCCGCGCGTCGGTTGCGCCAGCCCGCCGCCGACCAGGTTCACGCCGATCAGCGGGTTGAACGACGTCGCGTAGCTGACGTACGGCGACAGCCCGTAGTCGCCCTGGTACGTCAGGCCGACGCGGCCGGTGAATGCCGTGACGTCCGCCTTCGTCGACGTGCCGGCCGCACGGTCATCCATCCGCATGTTGACCCAGTCCTCGCGGCCGCCGAGCGTCAGCGTCCAGCGGTTCCACTTGATCTGGTCCTGCGCGTACAGGCCGAACGTGTTCATCGTCGTGTACGTGTTGGTGCGGAACGTCGAGTCAGGCGTGAACACCGCCGTCGTGACGGGCAGGTAGACCGGGTTGTAGATGTTCAGCGGCGGCGCGGCAGCGAGCCACTCGCTGTCGGTCGCGGTCTGGCGGTTGTACTGGAACCCGAGCAGCAGCGTGTGCTGGAGCGGCCCCGTGGCGAAGCGACCTTCGAGGTTGTTGTCGATGTCGAAGCGGCTGTAGTTCATCTGGAACACGCCGGCCCAGCGCGACACGTCGGTCGTGCTGCCGTCGACGAAGCCGTTGCCGAATACCGAGCCGTTGTCGAGCGACAGGTGCATCAGGCGCGTGTTCTGGCGGAACGTCCACGCCGGCGTCAGGTTCCGCTCGAACTGATAGCCGACCGACCACTGCTTCTTGCGGTAGTAGTTGAAGTTCGGATCGCCTTCGTACACGTCCTTGTTGATCTGACCGTTCGGGTTCGGCAGCACCGTACCCTGCGCGGGCAGGAAGTTCGACGAGATATCGCCCCAGTCCTGCAGATAAGTGGCCGACAGCGTCAGCGACGTATCCGCGTTCGGACGCCAGCGGAACGACGGTGCGAGCGCGACGCGCTGGTCGTTGTTCGGGCCGGTCAGCGCGTTGCCGTCGCGTGCGACGCCGACGAACCGGTACGCGTACTTGCCGTCCGGGTCGAGCTTGTCGCCTACGTCGATCATGAACTGCTTGCGCGCGTAGTTGCCGATCTGCACGCCGGCCTCGCGCACGCGCTCGCCGTCGGCGAGCTTGGTCTGCACGTCGACGATCGCACCCGGGTCGCCCGCGCCGTACAGCACCGAGGTCGGCCCGCGCAGCACGCTGATGCTGTCGATCATGTACGGATCGACGCGCCAGCTCGCGAGGTTGATCGTGTTCGGCACCTGCAGCCCGTTCACGTACGCGGTCGGCGTGAAGCCGCGCAGCGCCGCGTACCAGTCGGAGCGGTTATCCGAGCCGTACGACGAGAAACCCGGCACGTAGCGCAGCGCCGCGTTCACGTCGGTCGCGCCGGTCATCTCGATCTGCTGCGCGGTGACGATGTTGATCGTCTGCGGGATCTCGTTGATCGACGTATTGGTCTTCGTGCCGGTCCGGCTGCGCTTCGCGACGAGCCCGACCGTGCCGTCTCCTTCCGAGGCCGCGTTGACGTTGATCGTCGGCAGCGTGCCGGTCGACGCACTCGCCGACGCACCGTTCTGCGCACTGCTGGCCGACGCCGCTGCGCCTGCGTTCCCGGCCGGCGCCGTCTGGGCATGTGCCTGCCCTGCCGCCACACCGAACGCCACGCTCGCCGCGGCTGCGATCGCACGCAAACGCGTGCCTGTTGCCCACTCCATCTTTCTCTGCTCCACTTTTTTCATGCGGTCTCCGACCGCGCCTTTGTCAAAGAGCGAAAGCCATCCGGCTCGCGCTCACCCCGTTTTCCTGTCGTTTTTCCTGTGATTCCCGGGTCGCGCCTTCATCATGGGCGGGCACGATCCCGTCTTCGAGCGACGCGCAGATTTCGTCCGCGCGGCGCGCCAGTACCGACAGCAGCGTATCGGACAGGCCGTGGCTGTCTTCGCAGCAGCCTTGCAGGTAGATGCGCGGCGCGAAGTGCTCGGGCGTCGCGAGCAGGTAGTCGCGCGTGACGTCGCCGCGTACAAGCGCATCGCCCAGGTGCGGTGCGAGCCCTTCGAGCAGCGCCGAATGCGTGTCGCGGCGGTAGCCGGTGGCCAACACGAGCGCATCGAAGCGCTCGACGCGCGTGGCGCCGCTCATCCGGTCGCGCAGCGTCAGCTCGATGCGGCCGTCGGCGGTACGCACCGCGGCCTCGATCGCACTGTTCGCGAGCAGCGCATGACGCGGCGTGCCGTCGATGCGCTGCAGGTACAGCATTTCGTAGATCTGCTCGATCAGCGGCCGGTCGACCACCGCGTAGTTCGTGTCGCGATAGCGCTCGAGCAGCGCGCGGCGCGCGTCGTGCGGCTGCGCATAGACGACGTCGGTGAATTCGGGGCTGAAGATCTCGTTGACGAACGGGCTGTCGTCCGCCGGCTTCAGTGCGCCCGCGCGCATCACGAGGCTCGCGTCGACATGCGGGAAGCGTCGCGCGAGATCGATGAACACCTCGGCCGCGCTCTGCCCCGCGCCGATCACCGCGACGCGGAGGCGCTCGCCGTCCGGCGACGCGACGAGCCGGTCGATGTCGGTCAGGTACGACGACGAGTGGATCACGCGGTCGCGGCCGAGCGCGGCGAACGCGTCCGGAATCGCCGGCGTGCCGCCGACGCCGACCGACAGCGCGCGCGTGACGCGCTGGCGTTCGTGGCCGGCCGCGTCGCGCGACAGCACGCGCAGCGCGTCGATCTTCGCGCCGTCGCCGCGCACGGGCTCGATCGCCAGCACGGTCTCGCTGTAATGGACGTGCTCGTCGAACGCTTCGGCGACCCAGCTCAGGTAGTCGTGGAATTCGACGCGGGTCGGATAGAAGTTCTTCAGGTTGACGAATTCGTTCAGCCGGCCGCGTTCGAACAGGTAGTTGATGAACGTGTAGCGGCTTTTCGGATCGCGCATCGTGACGAGATCCTTCAGAAACGAGATCTGCATCCGGCAGTCGTCGAGCAGCATCCCGCGGTGCCAGCCGAATTCCGGCTGGCGCTCGACGAAGCAATGGGCGAACGGGCGCGTCGCGCGCCGTTCCTCGAGGCGGATGGCCAGCGCCAGATTCGACGGCCCGAAGCCGACGCCGATCAGGTCGAATACGGTTTCTCTCTGCATGTCTCAGCTCCCTTGTCGGTGAATCCGGCGCGTCAGACGTGACGGCCGGAGAAGAACGTCTCGCGCAGCGTACGCATCCACAGCGGCTGCGCGTCGGCCAGCGCGAGACGGCGCTGCCGCGCGAAGCCATGCCGCGCGAGATGGTCGGCAACCCGCGCGTGGCCGGCCGGAACGGCACAGCCGACCGCTTCGGTACGCGGGTCGTCGAGAAACAGGTAATGAACGACGGACGGCAGCCAGCCCGCCACGCAATGCGGGCCGCGCCAGCGCGACTCGCCGACCAGCATCCGCAGCCCGCGGTCGTAGTCGCGCGCCGCGACGTGCGGCGCGAGCGCGTCTTCCTTCAGCCAGTACGCTTCGAAATACGCGAACGGTTCGCCGTCGAAGCAGCCGACGAGCGGGGTCACGTGCGGATCGGCATCGGGTGCGGCGCCTTGCTGGCCGTCCGCGCCGGGCTGCACGCCCGTCCAGCCGTCGCGCACGCGCGGCTCGTCGAACCAGCGCGCGAC
>NZ_JAAGPO010000200.1:0-17963 GCF_017104825.1 Burkholderia sp. Ac-20345
TTCAGCGCGGTCGCCTGGGCCGGCTGGGCGGCGGGGGCCGCCACGGTCGCAAGGGGCGCGAGCATCGTCGTATCAGGCGGCGTGCTGCTGGCGGCGCAGTTGCGCGTCGAGCTGCTGCAGCGTCGTGTACTGCGTGATGTTCAGCGCTTCCGGGTCGATCGAACCGTAGAGCTGTTCGCAGAACACGATCAGCTCGACGATGTTCAGCGAATCGATGCCGAGTTCGCCGATGCCGGCGTCGGTGTCGACGGTCTCGACGTTGAGGATCTTCGCGACTTCGCGGGACAGGATGTCGAGCGCGTCGGCCGGAACGTTCTGGGTCGTCATGAGAGGAGCTCCTGATAATGAAGTGGGTTGATCGGGATCGATCGGCCTGTCGCGTGGGTCAACTGCCGGCTTCGCAGCGCAGGCTCTTGCGAAGCTCGTGATAACAACGGTACGAACTGCCTTCCATCTTCGAAAACGCCAGCAGGTCGCGCTGGTCGTCGAAAGTGGCGACCCTGCCGTCGCGCACGAGCGCCGTCAGGAACTCGTTCGACAGCAGCTTGATCGCGAGCACGCGCTGCACCTTGCCGAAGCTGTAGTGCGCGTCGTCGGTCTGGCTGCGTGCGGCGTTGGCGATGAACTGGTGCACGGCGCGCGCGTCGGCGTCGAGTTCGACGCGGCCGGTGCGTTCGAGCCAGCCGACGTGCGCCATCAGCGCGCGGACGAAGTAGGGGCGCACGACGGTCAGGTATTTGTTGAACACGGTCGGGCCGCCGATCCGCAGGCGATCCTCGGCGCTCACGCGCACCTGGCCGCCGACGTTCGCGAGCTGCAGGTTGCCCGCGAGGAACGGCGCGCCGCAGGTCGTGCGCTTCAGCTTCCGGTATTCGTCGGGCCACACGAGGTAGGCGGCCGGAAACATCACGCCCGGCAACCGCGCGGCGACCACCGCCATGCAGTCGCGATGTGCTTCGATGCCCCATACCTTGTCGACGGTGAGCGCGAGGCCGCTGTCGTCACTGCGAATGACCGTGCGCCATGCGGCGAGCGTCGGGCCGCCGCCATCGCTCATCAGGAACGCGAAGTTGTGGCCGCTGTCGATGCAGTCGCACGCGCGACGGTTCTGGTCATCGGAGAAGAACAGCCCGAACATGATGCGGATGAACGCACGCATGAACGGCTTGAACAGGTGATGAAATCCCTCCCGGCTGATCTGTTCGAGCAGCGCTTCGGTGAGCGGCGCCTCGTCGTGCCGCAGCGGCGTCGACGCGGACGAATCGGGCAGCACGTCCGGCGTGGCGGCATGCAGCGCGATCACCATCTCGCTGTCGAGCAGCCGCACGGCCGCCGCTTCGACGAGCCGGGCGGCCGCGCGCGGCGGCGTGCCGAGCGACGCGATCGTGTCGAAGTGGCGCAGCACCGGATACGCGGCCTGGTCGGCCACGCGCAGCAGCAGCGGTGGGGTCGCGAGCGGGTCGGCGGACGAAGCGGGGACGGAAAGCGTGGACATGGGGCAGGGTTCCTGTCAGAAGCGCACGCGCACGGCGGCGTCGATACGGGTGCCGAGACCGACCATCCGGTACTCGGAGTTGCTGTCGGAAAACGCGCGGGTGACCGCGACATCGACGCTCACGCGCTTGTTCACGTCGGCGACGACCTGCGCGATCGCGAGCAGGCCCTTGTCCTGCGGCGAATAGACGCCGCGCAGCGAGTACTCGACGCGGCCGATCTTCTTGCCGAGCCGCGCGAACAGGTAGTCGCGCAGGTTGCCGTCGACGCTCACGAAATCGGCCGTGCCGCCGAGGCCGGCCAGCGCGGCGCCGGGCGCGACGGGCAGCAGCGCGTTGTTCGCGCGAACCGCGCCGACCATCTGGCGCCACTGGTTCGCGTCGTAACGCGCCTCGTCGTGCGACCACTCGACGATCAGCGACAGGTTGCCGGGCAGTGCGCTCTGCATGCCGACCGCGCTGCGCCACATGTATTGGCGATCGTTGCGGCGATCGACCGCGTCGTAAGCGGCCGGCGAATCGAGCGGCGTGCCGTTCGCAATGAACGCCGGCAATGGCCGAGTCGTGCCGCGTTCGAGCCACGCGCTCGCATAGACGGTGTTCGAGCGCGCGACGTCGAACGACAGCGTCGCGCCGGCGCCGCCACGGCCCGAATGACGGCCGGCGAGCAACGCGGCGGAGCCGCCCGACCAGTTGTACGCGCCGCGCACGAGCTGCGTCGCGCCCTGTACGTCGCGGTTGTCGACGTCGTTGCGCAGCGTGCGGTTTTCGCCGGCGATGAACTGCAGCGTGGTCTGTTCGCCGGCCCATTTCGCTTCGACGAGCGGCGTGCCTTCGACGTCGCCGTAGCGGTCGTAGATGTCGGCCGTCGCGGCCCGCTTCTGGAAGAAGCCGAGCGGAAAGAACGCCTGCGACGTGTCGAGCGGATCGATCCGCTTGCCGGCGGTGAGCGTGATGCCGTTGTCGAATGCGTAGCGCACGCCGGCCTCGTTGAAACGGGTGGCCTGCGCGCCGAGCGAGTGGTTGCTCGCGACGGCGCGCGCGCTCATGAACAGGTTCTCGCCGTCGATGCGCGCGAGCACGCCTGCTTCCTGCTGGTTGCGCGGCTCGTCGCCGATCAGGCTGCCGAGCAGCGCGTGACCGTCCATGCTGTCGACGGAGCGTGCGTAGGCGATGCCGTTCAGCGTGCTCAACTGTTCCATCAACGATTCTCCGTGCGCGAGCGTGCAGCCGAGCGCAAGCGGGACGGCGAGCGCGACGGCGGGCCAGATTCGGCCGGACGATGGAAGGAGGTGGTCACGATGGGCGTCGACATGGGCGTCGTGGTCACTGGCCATCGGCAAGCGTGTCGGGATTGAACCAGCCCGACGGAATCTTGCGCGGCTGGCCGTCGAGGATGTCGACGACGCTCGCGCGCTGCTTCTCGATCTCGTTGCGATACGTGATCTTGCGGATCACCTTGCGCCCGTTCGCATCGACCGGCGCGGAGAAGTCGGCGCTGCGGAACAGCAGGCCGCTCGCGAGGAAGAACTGCGCGCGCACCGGCACGTCGGTGTCGGGCGTGACCCACAGCTTGATCGTCGGGTAGACGTTGTCGGGATCGGTCGCGGTCAGGTCGAGCTCGGTGGCCGGCTTGCCGGCGATCGTCGTCGCGCCGGCCGCTGCGGATGCGTGATAGCTGTCCGCCCAGTGCGTGCGCGTGATGTCGCTGATCACGACCTCGCCCTGCAGCCGCTGCATCCCGTTGATGCGTACCGCGCTGCGCGTGTTCGGCACATAGAACCAGTGGCCGCGCGTCGTCGCGAGATACTTCTGGCCGTCGTTCTCGCCGCTGCGCGTCAGCGCGAGTGTGTCGCCGTTGCCGCGCGTATAGACGAGGTAGCGCGTCGCGTCGCCGGACTGTCCGCCGACTTCGTTCGTGATCTGGATGTTCGTCTGCGTATCGGCGGCCGTGCTGCGGTACGCGTCGGCACGGGCGAGCATGGTCTGGGCCGTCGGGGCGTCGGCGGCATGAACGAGCGGCGCGCACGCGACGAGCGCGGCGGCCAGGTGGCGAATGCGAATCACGGGGCGAGTCCTTCGAGGATGTTGCGTTTGGCGAGGCCGAGCGTCGCGAGCAGCGCGGCGGCTACCCCGAGCACGACGAACGCGCCTTCGACGGCGGCCACGGCGGCCGGCGAGACGGTGAATTCGAGCAGGATCGGCTTCACGCGGCCCGGCGGCGCGGGCAGGTGGATCTGCGCGTGATTGAGCACGACCATCGTCAGCAGTGCCACCGCAATGCCGGCTGCTGCTCCTAGCAGGCCGAGAAAGGCGGTTTCCTGGATCAGCACGCCGCGCACCGTCGCGGCCGGCACGCCGAGCGCGCGCAGTGTCGAGATCTCGCGGCGGCGCTCGACGATGCTCATCAGGATCCAGTTGCTCATCGACAGCAGGATCGTCACGCAGAGAATCGCGCCGAATACGGAGAACTGGTTCTTGTACAGCGCGACGACCTGGTGATAGAGCGACACGAGCTGGTCCCAGGTCTTCACGTCGAGCGTCGGCAGCGCGGCGCGCAGCGTCGCGGCGGCGGCCGGCGTATGTGCCGTATCCGCCAGGAACACCGCGATGCGCGACGCGCGGTCGGTGCGCAGCAGCGCCTGAGCGGCGGTGAACGTCACGTTGACGATCCGCCCGTCGACATCCTTGTTGCCGGTGCTCATCACGCCGACGATCTGCGCATCGGTCGCGTTGATGCCGCCGTGCGCGGTCGACGCCATCAGCTGCACGACCGAACCGACGTGCACGCCGAGCTTGCGCGCGAGCTCGGCGCCGACGACGACTTCGGTGCCGGCGTTCGTCGGCGACAGGTAGCGGCCCGACAGCACTGTGTGATAGTCGAAGAAACCGGGCGGCTCGCGGTTCGGCTCGATGCCTTCGCCGACGAAGCCGTAGCTGAGATCGCCGTTCGAGATCAGCCCGTCGAAGTCGATGCCGCGCGCGGTAGTCGCGACGCCGGGCAGTGCCGCGATCGCGTGCGTTGCGGCGGCTTGCTCGTCGGCTGTCAGCCCATACTGCAGCGGCCGCTCGCCGATCAGGTCGAGATAGCCGTGGTGCAGCACCTGCACGTGGCCGACGCCGCTGTCGATTGACCCTTCGCGCACCGCGTCGAAGGTCGCGATCACGTAGCCGAGCGCGAGGCTCGACGCGAACGCGGCGACGCCGATCATCGCCATCGTCAGCACGGTGCGGCGCTTGTTGCGCCAGAGGTTACGCCACGCAAACGTCGACCAGTTCACGATTCTCTCCCGGTACGCCGTCGCGCATCTCGATGCGGCGCGGCAGGTGCGCGCACAGACGATCGTCGTGCGACGCAATCAGAAAGGCGGTGCCCAGCGTGCGGTTGGTGTCGAGGATCAGCTCGGCCACCGCCCGTGCGTTGGTGCTGTCGAGGCTGGCGGTCGGCTCGTCCGCGATCACGATCGCCGGCTCCTTGGCGAGCGCGCGGGCCAGCGCGACCCGCTGCTGCTCGCCGCCGGACAACTCGCCGGGGCGGTGCCGTTCGCGCGCGGCGAGCCCTACTGCGTCGAGCATCGCGCGGGCCCGTTCGCGGCGCGTGCGCGGCGTGCCCCACGCGAAGCAGCCGAGCTCGACGTTCTCGAGCGCCGACATCACCGGTATCAGGTTGAACTGCTGGAACACGAAGCCGATGCGCTCGCGGCGGATCCGCTCGAGCGTGTCCGGCGCATCGTCGATCCGGCGGCCTTCGAGCCAGCGTTCGCCGGTGCTCGGCACGTCGAGGAAACCGGCCAGGTTGAGCAGCGTGCTCTTGCCGCTGCCCGACGGGCCGACGAGCGCGACGACGTCGCGCTGGCCGATCGAGATCGTCGCGCCGCGCACCGCGACGACGCGGCCCGCACCCTCGTACACACGCGTGACGTCGCGCAGTTCGAGCACCGGCGTGAGCGTGGCGGTCGTCATGCGTACGCTCCCTGGCCGGCTTCGGCGGCCGTCGCGTGGATCACGGAAAGCGTGCCGTTCGCATAGAGGTCGCGGCACTTCAGGCGCTGCAGCTTGCCGCTGGTCGTGCGCGGCAGCGAGCCGGGTTCGACGAAGCACAGATCCTGCGCGGCGAAGCCGATCCGCGATGCGAGCAGCTGCTGGCACTCGGCGCGGGTCTGCGGCGTCGCGTCGACGGGCCGTGCCTCGATCGCGACGACCAGCCGCTCGGTGCCGGTCTCGGGATCGGGCAGCCCGAACGCGATGCACGTGCTCTTGCGCAGCGTGCGATGGGACGCCAGCGCCTCCTCGATTTCGTGCGGGAAGTAGTTGCTGCCGCGAATGATGATGACTTCCTTCTTGCGCCCGAGGATATGGAGCTGACCGTCCGCGATGTAGCCGATGTCGCCGGTGCGGAACCAGCCGTCGGTCGTCAGCGGCGCGGCGATCGAACCGTCGTCGGGATTCAGGTAACCGAGCATCACCGACGTGCCGCGGATCGCGACTTCGCCGACCGCGCGGTTCGCGAGCGTGTGGTCGCCTTCGTCGAGGATCCGGAACGCCATGCCCTCGATCGGCGTGCCCATCGCGAGCACGGTTTCGGTTTCCGTTTCGGCGCCGTCGTTCGCGGCGGCCGGTTGCGCGTCGCGGCGCTCGATCAGCGCACGCCGGTCGAGCGTGTCGGCGATCACATACGGCGCGCCGTCCACCGTGCCTTCGTGCCACGCACGATGCATCGAAACGGCAAGCGTCGATTCGGCCATCCCGTAGCACGGCTGCAGCGCCGATGCCGCGAGGCCGTACGGCGCGAACGTCACGGCGAAGTCGCGCAGCGTTGCGTCGTCCACGCGTTCACCGCCGATGAAGATGTTGCGACACGCGGAAAGATCGACGCCTTCCATCGCGGCGGCATTGAAACGGCGCACGCAGTAGCGCAACGCGAAGGTCGGCACCGATGTCGTCGTCGCGCGTGCCGACGCGATGCGCTTCAACCAGCCGAGCGGATTCCGGATGAAGCTGTTCGGCTGCATCATCAGCAGCGGCGCGCGGTAATGCAGGTTCGACAGCAGCGTGAGCAGCCCCATGTCGTGATAGAGCGGCAGCCACGACGCGGTGCCGTCGCCCGCCGCGAGGTCGAAACGCACCGACCCGCCGATGCCGAGCACGTTCGCGATCACGTTCTCGTGGCTGAGCACCGCGGCCTTCGGATGCGACGTCGAGCCCGACGTGAGCTGGACATGGTGCGGATCGCGGCCGTTCTTTGCGCTGATCAGTGCGCGCGCGCCGGCATCCGCGACGATCGACAGCGTGTCGAGATCGACGACGCGCGTGGATGACGCGGGAAACGCGTCGTCGCGCCAAGCGGCGGACTGCGCATCCGCGGCGATGACGAGGCGCGGCCGGTACAGCTCGCATGCGACGTCGATCACCTGCCGCCCGGCGGTGGCGCGGCGCGCGGGAACGGGCACGGTGCAGGGCAGCGCGCCCGTCATCACGCAGGCCATCATCGCGACCGCATGTTCGACCGACGCCGGCAAGGCCAGCATCACCATGTCGTTCTCGCGCACGTCGAGTTCGCGCAGCGCGCCGGCCTGGCGAAACACTTCTTCCGCGAAGCGCCGGTACGTGATGCTCGCCTCGTTGCCGGCGTCGTCGACGAACGTCATGCGATGCATGGCGCCCGCGACGTCTTCGAGCGATTCGATCAGGCGATGAATGGTGGATGCGCACTTCGTCACGAGGATTCTCCCCTTGAGGAACACGGCCGCTCGCGCCACGGTGCCGGCGGCGCCGTTCGTCGAGTGAGGGGGATTCTTGCCGGATCGACATGACGCGACAAACGGAATATTTGCAGGCTATGCATGAGCAGCACGCATCCACTCGACGCTGCGATGCGCGTGAGCACGTGCGAGGTGAATGGTCGGTACGCATTCGACCGGTCGTCTAGTTCACGATGTGGTGCGCTCATGCGCGGGCGTCATGCAATGCGTTCGGAAAATTCGTTTGTCCGAAGCATCGACTCACAGAAGAATTGCAACCCGGCAGCGCGCCAGCGTCGCCGTGTCATGGCGCCGGGCAGGGTCCGGCCAAGGAGAGCGTTTTGTCCGTCACCTCATCGCTTGTCCGCCCGAAACCGGTTGCAGACATGAAGAGCCGCCCGAGCGGCGTCGTTTTCTCGCTGAAACTGGCGGTCTACGTCGCGCTCATCGCGCACGGCGTGCTGTTCGCGCTGTCGACGTATGTGGTCCTGAAGATCGTCGGCATCCTGCTGATCGGCGCGATGTTCGCGCACGGCGTCGAGCTGCAGCACCAGGCGCTGCATTACCAGGGATTCAGGAGCAAGCGGCTCAACATGGTGTTCGGCGTGCTGCTGGGCATGCCGATGCTCGTGTCGTTCCATGCGTACCAGGACAGCCACCTGCGCCATCACCGGCTGCTCGGCACGCCCGAGAACAAGGAGTTCTTCGATTACGGCGACCAGTACGGCGCGAGCCCCGTCGTGAATCTCGGCCTGTGGGCCTGGCGGCTGTCGATGGCCGCGCACTATATCCAGTTCGCGAAGAACGTCGCGAAGCTCGTCGTGTCGGGCGCGAGTTTCGGCGACAACCCGCTCATGTCGCGCGCGATTCGCCGCGATCACCTGCTGATGGTCGCGGCGATCGCGCTGCTGGCCGGCGTGTCGTTCGCGCTGCACACGTGGTTCGTCGTGTGGGTGTGGGTCGTGCCGCTCGTGTTCGTGGCCGCGCCCGTGCATGCGCTGGTCGAGATGCCCGAGCATTACCGCTGCGACCTGACGAGCACCGACCCGTTCCGCAACACGCGGACGATCGAGAGCAATGCGTTCATGACGTGGTTCACGAACGGCAACAACTATCACGTCGAGCACCACATGATGCCGAACCTGCCGATCGAGCGGCTGCACGATCTGCATGGCGCGATCGGGCCGCGCATCCGCCATTACCACCGCACGTACCGGCAGTTCTATTACGCGCTGCTGCGCGGCAGGCTGTCGCCGCGCACGGTGGACGACGACACGGACGACCGTGCAACCGACGCCGAAGCGGCCGCGCCGGCGTCCACGCGATCGGCATGACCGCGACGGTGCCGCCGGTGCCGCGCCCGAACGCTTTTCAACGACGGTGACGACGATGCTCTATCCGGAACTTTTCAGGTCGCTCGAAGCGGTGCGCTGGGACATGGAGACGGACATCCCATGGAACCGGTTCGACGCATCGCTGCTCACCGACGAGCAGGCCGAGACGATCAGGATGAACGCGATCACCGAATGGTCGGCGCTGCCCGCGACGGAAATGTTCCTGCGCGACAACCAGCACGACAGCGACTTTTCCGCGTTCATGAGCGTGTGGTTCTTCGAGGAGCAGAAGCATTCGCTCGTGCTGATGGAATACCTGCGCCGCTTCAGGCCGGAGAGGGTGCCGACCGAAGCGGAACTGCACGCGGTGCGCTTCGAATTCGACCCGGCGCCGCCGCTCGAGACGCTGATGCTGCACTTCTGCGGCGAGATCCGCCTGAATCACTGGTACCGCTGCGCGGCCGACTGGCACACCGAGCCGGTCATCAAGCAGATCTACGAAACGATCTCGCGCGATGAAGCACGCCACGGCGGCGCGTACCTGCGCTACATGAAGAAGGCGCTGAACGACTGCGGCGACGTCGCGCGTGCCGCGTTCGCGAAGATCGGCGTGCTGATGGCGTCGGCGCGCCGCACCGAGAAGCCGCTGCACCCGACCAACCTGCACGTGAACCAGGCGCTGTTCCCGCGCGACACCGTGCAGTCGCGCCTGCCCGATCCGGAATGGCTCGAGCGCTGGCTCGACGAGCAGATCCGGTTCGACGGCGAGTGGGAAAAGAAGGTCGTCGAGCGGATCCTGCACAACCTGTCGATCCTGTTCGAGCGCACGTTCTCCACTGCGCAGGAGCTGAACCGCTATCGCCGCGAAGTGATCGCGCGAACGAATCGCGTGGCGGATGGCGTGGTGGACAGCGTATAAGCGGATGCGCGCGTTCCGCCAGGCAAGGGAGGAACCGATTCCGGACGGCATGCTGGCGCAATGCGCACGGATTTCCGTTTCGGTTCGGCGGAATATTCAATTCCCGACATAATTGGTTCATCAATTTCCGGACGCTGCGTGAATCAATTCAATTTCATGCGTTTAGTATATTTTCATAAACATGAAATTGCGGATTTAAATAGTATTCCGCATGTATGTTGAAGCGCTTTTTCTTTTCGCAATCCGGTAAATGAAGTGAATTGTTTGTAAATTGAAATTATATTGTAGGCATTCTGGCGTGGCTCTGTTGTGGCGTCCATGTGGCTGCCAGAACATCGATTAATCCCCGTAATATCCTGTTTTTATGCGATTTTATCGATCAGCCTCCGCGTCATTTCTAGTGAATATATATTTACAAAATCACTACTTCAGAATGGTAATGTAAGAATATCGGGCCGATAAAAAGTGATAGGTAAATACGCGTGTCACGATTGAAAATAAGAATGATCCGCATCCATGCTTCAATATAAAATCGCTCCAGAATCCAAAAAGGAGAAACGATTCAGGGAGACGAACGGCGACTTGCCTGTCGGTGGGTGCAACTTTGAGGCGGCAGTATGGCTAATGTGAGATTGGCAAAGCGATTGAGAAGTATGCCTTCGCTGGATTTCCTGAGAGGCTTCGAATGCGCGGCGCGTCATTTGAGCTTTACGCGTGCCGGGCAGGAACTGAGCGTCACGCAATCCGCCGTGAGTCGCCAGGTCAAGGCGCTCGAGGAGCAGCTCCGGATCGAGCTCTTTCACCGGCACATTCGTTCCTTGACGCTGACCGACAAGGGGCGGGAACTGTATGACGCGATCTCGTTCGCGTTGTCCGACCTGGAATCGGTGATCGGCAAGCTGTCGTCGAGTGTCGGCCAGCGCTCGATCTCGTTGTCGACGACGGTGTCGTTCGCGGCACTGTGGCTGATCCCGCGGCTCGGGTCGTTCCGCGCAAGCTATCCCGACATCGACGTACGCGTATCGGCAACGAGCGAAATTGAAGATCTTAAACGCAAACGTTTGCACCTGGCCGTGCGATATGCCGGGCCGTATACGTCGATGGACGAGACGGACGTGCTGTTTCGCGAGCGTGTCGTGGCGGTCTGCAGCCCGAGCCTGATGCCGGCGGCGGGCGACGCTGCGTCGATGAAGCCGGAGGATCTCGACAAGCATGTGCTGCTGCATCTCGACGATCCGCGCGGCGAGTGGCCGTGGCACGGGTGGAGCCATCTGCTGAAGGAGCTGGGCGTGCCGCGCCTGCGGCCCGCCGGCGCGCTGCATTTCAGCCAGTACGACCAGCTGGTGCAGGCGGCGGTCGACGGGCATGGCATCGCGATCGGGCGGCGGCCGCTGGTCGACGGGCTGCTGAAGCAGGGCCGGCTCGTCGAGCTGTTCCCGCACTGCACGGTTGCATCGGGCAGCTACGCGCTGGTGCAGAACCCGGATGCATGCAACGAGTTCGATATCGCGGTGCTGACCAACTGGCTGCTCGAACAGGCGCGCGATCCGCTCGCGTCGGATCAGGAAGCTGCCGGCAGCAACGTGCTGCCGATGTATCGCGTCGGATAGTACGGCACGGGCGCGGCAAGGGTGTCGTGCGGCAGGCTCGATACGGATCGATGGGCGATGCGTCATGCGTCGCACCTGCAACCTGTGCGATGATGCGCCGCTTCGCGTGCGTTGCAGCACGCCGCTGACCGCGGCGCCCGGTTCCGGGCCGCTGCCGCTCGCGCCCACACCGGAGACGACATGCCCGCAGTGAACATTCATGGCAGTACCCTGCATTATCAGGATCACGGCACGGGGTTCCCCGTGCTGCTCGGGCACAGCTATCTGTGGGATGCGGCGATGTGGGCGCCGCAGATCGAAGCGCTGTCGCGCCAGTACCGCGTGATCGTGCCGGAGCTGTGGGGGCATGGCGCATCGGGTGCACTGCCCGAAGGCACGCAGACGCTCGACGATCTCGCCGCGCAGGCGAGTGCGCTGCTCGATGCGCTGGAGATCGAACAATGCGCGCTCGTCGGGCTCAGCGTCGGCGGGATGTGGGGCGCGCGGCTCGCGTTGCGTGAACCGCAGCGCGTGCGCGCGCTCGTGCTGATGGATGCGTCGCTCGAGGCCGAGCCCGAGGCGACGCGCCTGCGCTACTTCGGGATGCTCGATGCCATCGCAGCCGCGGGCCGTATCGCGCCGCCGCTGCTCGATGCGATCGTGCCGCTGTTTTTCCGGCCGGATGTCAATCTGGCGGACCCGGTGCCGTCCGCGTTTCGCGATGCGCTGGCGAACCTGCCGGCCGACCGGCTGCGGCAATCGATCGTCCCGCTCGGCCGGCTGATCTTCGGCCGGCCCGACACGCTGTCGGCACTCGCCGAACTGGACGCCGAACGCACGCTGCTGATGTGTGGCGCGGGCGACATGGCGCGTCCGCCGTCGGAAACCGTGAAGATGGCGAGCGTGATCGGGTGCCCGCATGCGCTGGTGCCGGACGCCGGCCACATCTCGAATCTGGAAAATCCCGCGTTCGTCACGCGCGCGCTGCTCGACTGGTTCGACGCACAACGTCTGTCGGCAGGCTGACGCTGGTGCGCGCGACGCCGGCGCATGTCGCGCGGCGTCGCAGCACGCGAGCCCGCATCACGCGCGTTCGCTGACCGGCGTGAGCTTCCGGTCCCGCTTGCGCGCTTCGTCGGCCCCGCCGCGAACGAGGCTCAGCGCTTCCGCGCGGCTCGCCACGCACGGCGCGGAGCCGGGCAGCGGCTGGCGGGCCGTCTCGCGCAGCGCGAGCACCGACACGATGCCGATGAACGATGCGCCCATCAGGTAGTACGCGGGCATCATCAGGTCGCCGGTGCGATCGACCAGCCACGCGGTGACGAGCGGCGTCGTGCCGCCGAACAGCGACACCGACACGTTGAAGCCGATCGCGAGCGCGCCATAGCGGATGCGCGTGGGGAACAGCGCCGGCAGCGCCGACGGCATCACGCCGGTGAACGTCGACAGCAGCACACCGTAGATCAGCATTCCGCCGAACACGGGCAGCATGCCGCCGGTGCGGATCAGCATCAGCGCCGGCACCGCGAGCACGAGCAGGCCCACGCAGCCGGCCATCATCACCGGCTTGCGGCCGATCTTGTCCGACAGGTGCCCGGCGTAGAGCGTCATCGGCATCATCAGCACCATGACGAGCAGCACCAGGAACAGGCCGTGCGATTCGCGGAAGTGCAGCGTCGCCGACAGGTAGCTCGGCAGGTACGACAGCGCCATGTAGTCGGTCACGTTGAAGATCAGCACGAGGCCGACGCATTGCAGCAGCGGTTTCCACTGTTCGACGAGCAGCGACGCGAAGCGTTGCTTCGGCCGCGCACGCTCGTCTGCTTCGCGTGCTTCGGCCTCCTTCTTGAAGGCGGGCGTTTCCTCGAGTTTCAGCCGGATATAGAGGCCCACGAGGCCGAGCGGGCCGGCGATGAAGAACGGCACGCGCCAGCCCCACGACAGCAGCGCTTCCTGCGACAGCGACGCGGTGAGCAGCGCGACCGTCGCCGCGCCGAGCGTATAGCCGATCAGCGTGCCGAACTCGAGGAAGCTGCCCATGAAGCCGCGGCGCCTGTCGGTCGAGAATTCGGCGATGAAGGTGGCCGCGCCGCCGTATTCGCCGCCGGTCGAGAAGCCCTGCACGAGGCGGGCGACGAGCAGCAGCACGGGCGCCATGATGCCGATCGACGCGTAGCTGGGAATGAGGCCGATCGCGAACGTGCCGACCGCCATCATGATCATCGTGGCGGCGAGCACGCGCTGGCGGCCGATGCGGTCGCCGAGCGGGCCGAATACCATGCCGCCGAGCGGGCGCACGAGGAACGCGGCCGCGAACGTGCCGAAGGTCGCGAGCAGCTGCGCGGACGGGCTGCTGGATGGAAAGAACACCTTGCCGAGCGTGACGGCGATATAGCTGTACACGCCGAAGTCGAACCATTCCATCGCGTTGCCGAACGCCATTGCGCCGACCGCGCGCTTGAGGACGGCCGGGTCGACGATCGTGATGTCATCCAGCTTGACGGACTTGCGCGAAGACCGGGCTTTCGCGGGGTGCGCTTGCGACGGGCTCAAAGAACTCTCCTGGAATTGCCTTGGCAGCCGGCCGGGCGGGTGGGCAGTGGAGTCGTGCGGGCCGAGGGACAGCGAAGGCGGGTGTCTCGGGGTGCCTCGATGTCAGTGACATGACGCGCGCTGCGGGCGACACCGGGCAGGTGTGTTGTGTGAACCAGTTTAGAGAAACGGGCGCGGGCGACTATCGGTCATGCGCCCGGAAACCGGTGGTAAACGACACGGGGGCGAGCGTCGCGTCGAGGCTGGCATTCGGTAGCGCGATCTGCTCGATGCCGGTAACAGAGGTTGGTGGCGACAGCGCGAACGGGTCGATGGCAGTGCCGGTTCGGTCGGATGTGCGGGACACGCACGACCTCCGGCTGTTACCCGGAGGTGGGCAAGCAATACGCCGAGATCAATTTTCGGCCGCCGCCGTCGCGACCGGCGCCGCATCGGGATGCTGGCGTGTGTAAAGCTGGCGGTTGCGCGCGATCTGCGCTTGCGACGGCGGATAGTCGTTCCGGTTGAACGGCAACAGGCCGTCAGCTTCGGCATTGATCAGTTGCTGGTGGACTTCGGCGCGCGTGAGCGGCGCCTGCGTGGACTGGGCGAACGCCTGCGTGCCGAACGGCAAGCTGAGCGTGGCGACGACGAAAGCAGCGACGAGTTTCATGGAGACTCCTTGACGGTTGAACGAACGGGTAAGTGGAGCGGGGCCCACGGATCGAATTCTGGTTGACGCGGCAGTCACCACACTGACCCTTCGATTACAGTTTTGTAATCAGGCCGAGTCGCACGTGCGCGGGGCGGCTCGCCCGCGCCGTTTCCCGGTAACATCGGCGCATGTCACCACCGAATGCGACGGAGCCGAACATGCGCATCCTGATAGTCGAAGACGAGCCGAAGACCGGCGCATACCTGAAGAAGGGGCTCGAGGAATCCGGCTTCAGCGTCGATCTCGCGAAGGACGGCGGCGAAGGGCTGACGCTTGCGCAGGAAGAAAGCTACGACGTGATCGTGCTCGACGTGATGTTGCCCGTTCTCGACGGCTGGAGCGTGCTCAAGCGGCTGCGCGACACGCATGCGACGCCGGTGCTGTTCCTGACCGCACGCGACGACGTGCAGGACCGCGTGCACGGGCTCGAACTCGGCGCCGACGACTACCTCGTGAAGCCGTTCGCGTTCGTCGAGCTGCTTGCGCGCATCCGCACGCTCGCACGCCGCGGGCCGCCGCGCGAGACGGAGCGCATTGCGGTCGGCGATCTGGAGATCGACGTCGTGCGCCGTCGCGTCAAGCGCGGTACCGTGCGGATCGACCTGACGCCGCGCGAATTCTCGCTGCTGCAATTGCTCGCGCGCAGGCAGGGCGAGGTGCTGAGCCGCACGCAGATCGCGTCGTACGTGTGGGACATGAATTTCGACAGCGATACCAACGTCGTCGAAGTCGCGATCCGGCGGCTGCGCGCGAAGATCGACGACGATTTCGCGGTCAAGCTGATCCATACGGTACGCGGCGTGGGGTACGTGCTCGAACCGAAGGACGCCGCATGACGCTCGGCCGCTCGCTCGGCGCGACGCTCGCGCTCGCATTCGGCGCGACCACGCTCGCCGTGTTCGCCCTGGTCGGCGCGTACGTGTATACCGGCCTCGAGCGGCAGGTCAGCACGCAGGACGACCTCGACATCGTGCTCGCCGCGCGGCACACGCGCCGGCTGGCGGGCGAACTCGATTCGCTCGACGCGGTGCGCTCGCATGCGGACCGGCTGACGAGCCAGGTGCTCGGCAACGAGGCGTTGTCGATGGCCGTCGTCGACGGGCAGGGCAACCTGCTCGCACGCCACAACGTCGAGCGGACCGAGCTCGACGAACTGCCGGATACCGCATCGGGCGCATCGTCGCCCGCGTTACCCGATGCCGAACTGTTGCCGCCGCACGCGACGCCGGTACCCGCGAACGAACGGATTACGGCCGACCGGATCGTGACGTGGCATGCCGACGGCGGCACGCCCGTGCGTGGCGTCGTCACCGAGGCCGAGTTGCGTGACCATACGAAGATCCGGATCGCGATCGCGCGCAACATGAGCGATCGCGCCGAACTGCTCGACGGCTACCGCGACAAGCTGAAGATTGCCGGCGGCCTGGGCGCGCTGTTCGCGATGCTGCTCAGCTACGGGCTGATCCGCAAGTCGCTCGCGCCGCTGCGCGAGATCGTCGCGAACACCGGGCGGATTACCGTCGACAAGCTCGATACGCGGCTCGATGCGTCGCGTGCGCCGCGCGAGCTGACGGCGCTCGTCGACGCACAGAACGCGATGCTCGGCCGCCTGCAACAGGCGTTCGGGCACCTGTCGCAATTCAGCGCGGATCTCGCGCACGACCTGCGCACGCCGCTGAACAACATGCGCGGCGCGACCGAGGTGGCGCTCGCGCGGCCGCGCTCGCCCGACGAATACCAGGCGCTGCTCGAATCGAATCTCGAGGAGTACGACCGTCTCGCGCGGATGATCGAGAACGTGCTGTTTCTCGCGCGCGCCGAGCATCCGGGCTTCGTCACGCGGCAACGCGCGTTCGACGTGCATGACGAGCTGGAGCGCATCGCCGGCTATTTCGAAGGGCTCGCCGACGAAGCGGGTTCGACGCTGCGCGTCGATGGGCACGGGCGGTTGACCGCCGATCTCGAGCTGTTTCGCCGCGCGGTCAGCAACCTCCTCGCGAATGCGCTGCGGTATACGCCGGCGGGAGGCGTCATCGCGCTGGGCGTCGACGAAACGGTGGACGCGGTGCGCGTCGTCGTCGCGAACCCGGGCGAGCCGATCGATCCCGCGCTGCTGCCGCGCATCTTCGACCGGTTCGTGCGCGGCGATCCGGCCCGCAGCGGCGGCGTGCCGGGCGGCACGGCCGGTCTTGGCCTCGCGATCGTGCGGTCGGTGATGGAACTGCACGGCGGCACTGCGCGCGTCGAGAGCGACGCGGCCGGGACACGGTTCATCCTCACGTTCATCAGGACGCCGACGGCGTAGCGGCAGCGTGTCGGGCGGCGGTGGCGTCCCTATCCGCTGGTCCGTTCCAGCCGCCACCCAGCGCCGTCAGCAATCCGACCGTGGCTTCCATCCGTCGCGCGGCGATCTGGTCGGCCTGGCGTTGGTTCGTCAGCGCGATCGTCTGCGCGGTCACGACATCGAGGTAGCTGACGGCCCCCGCGTCGAAGCGGTTCTTCGTCAGCCGCAGCGACAGGTCGGCCGCATCGGTTGCGCGTTGCTGGCTGCCGGCTTCCGACGCGAGCGCATCGAGCGTGGACAGTCGATCCTCGACCTGCTGGAACGCGACGAGCACCGTCTGCCGGTAGTCGGCGACCGCGCCGTCGTATTGCGCATGCGCGCCGCGCAGCGTCGCGCTGCGCCTCCCGCCGTCGAACAGCGTGCCGACCAGTTGCGGGCCGAGCGACCAGAACAGGCTCGGCGCGGTGAGCCACGGCGCGAACAGCGAGCTTTCGAGCCCCGCGCTCGCCGACAGCACGAGATCGGGGAAGAACGCGGCACGCGCCTCGCCGATCTGCGCATTCGCGGCCGCGACGCGGCGTTCGGCCGCCGCGATGTCGGGCCGCCGTTCGAGCAGTTGCGACGGCACGCCAGCCGGGATGGCAGGCACCTCGAACGCCTGCACGCGTGGCGGCAGCGCGAACGTCGACGCGCTTTCGCCGACGAGCGTCGCGATCGCGTGCTGAAGCTGCGCGCGCGACGCGTCGATATCGGTGTCCTGCGTGCGCGTCGATTCGAGTTGCGTCGCGGCTTGCGCCACGGCCGACGCGTCGATCGCGCCGGCCGCGAGTTGTTGCTTCAGCAGCTTCAGCGCGTCCGCATACGCGCGCACCGTGTCGTCGAGCAGCCGTTTCTGCGTATCGAGCGAGCGCAGCGCGAAGTAGTCGGTCGCCAGCTCGGCCGTGACCGACAACTTCACGGCCTGCAGGTCGGCTGCGCTCGCGTCGGCGTTGGCCTGCGCGCCCGTCACCGCATCGCGCACGCGGCCGAACACGTCGGGTTCCCAGCTTGCGGCCACGCCCGCCTGGTAGTCGGGTGTCGTCTTGCCGGCGAGCGACGAGCCGAGCTTGTTCTGCGACACGCGCGAGCGGCTTTGCGCGACACCGGCCGTCACGGTCGGCAGGAACCCCGCATGCTGATAGTCGACCATCGCGCGCGCCTGCCGCAGATCGGCGACCGCTTTCTTCACGGTCTGGTTCGACACGTCGACACGCGCCTCGAGCGCGTTCAGGTCGGCGTCGTCGAATACTGTCCACCAGGCGCCGCGCGATGCGGCATCGGCCGGCGCCGCGACGTTCCAGCCGGGCTGCGCGGCGG